>CAZFFP010000069.1:0-20609 GCA_964518215.1 uncultured Chitinophagaceae bacterium | reverse complement strand
CCGAATTTGCCCTGCGCATGATGGGCGATGTGCAGCAATATTTCATCACCAACAAAGTGCGCAATTTCTATTCGGTATCTATAAGCGGCTATCATATTGCCGAGGCAGGTGCCAACCCTATTTCCCAATTGGCGTTTACGTTGGCCAATGGGTTTACGTTTGTAGAATATTACCTCAGCCGTGGTATGGATATTAACGAGTTCGGTCCCAATCTTTCTTTCTTTTTCAGTAATGGCATTGACCCTGAATATGCGGTGATTGGCAGGGTGGCAAGACGCATTTGGGCAAAAACTTTGAAGAATAAATATGGTGCTAATGAGCGTGCACAAATGCTGAAATACCATATACAAACCAGTGGTAGAAGTTTGCATGCGCAGGAAATTGATTTTAACGATATCCGCACCACGCTGCAAGCCCTGTATGCCATCTATGACAACTGCAACTCGCTGCACACCAATGCTTATGACGAGGCCATTACTACGCCCACCGAAGACAGTGTGCGCAGAGCCGTTGCCATTCAGCTCATTATTAATAAAGAACTGGGCTTGGCCAAAAATGAAAACCCATTACAAGGCAGCTTTATTATTGAAGAACTCACCGATTTAGTTGAAGAAGCCGTGATGGTAGAGTTTGATAGAATTAATGAGCGAGGCGGTGTATTGGGTGCTATGGAAACCATGTATCAGCGCGGAAAAATACAGGAAGAAAGCTTGTATTATGAAACGCTGAAACACACAGGCGAATACCCCATTATTGGCGTGAATACTTACCTGAGCAGCAAAGGCTCGCCAACGGTTATACCGGGCGAAGTAATACGCGCCACTACCGAAGAAAAAGAAGCGCAAATACAAACCCTGCGCCACCTGCATAGTTTTTATAAAGCTGAAGCCGATGCCGCCTTAAAAGCCGTGCAACAAACCGCCATACAAAACCAAAATGTTTTTGAAGCCCTCATGGAAGCCACCAAGTATTGCTCTTTAGGACAAATTACTCATGCGTTGTTTGAGGTGGGTGGGCAATACCGCAGAAATATGTAATTTAGTTAAGTTCTAAAAAGCAGCAATTATGAGCGATTTAAAAATGCCATTGAATAAAGCACAAATTGAAATCTTGAAATTATTTTCTCGCCCCATGAGCGAAGAAGATTTGCAAGAAATTAAAACACTGCTGGTTAAACATCTTGCTGAAAAATTGACTCACCGTGTAGATAATATTTCAAAAGAAAAAGGTTACACGCAAGAAGATTTTAATAGTTGGCTTAATGAACCTAACCAATAATGCTTACGGCATTAGTTGATACCAATGTAATGATGGTGGCATTAAGTCCCAAAAGTAATCTGCATTGGCTTTTTCAAACCTTTATCAATGGCAAATTTATTCTTGTAGTTAGCAACGAAATTTTATTAGAATACGAAGAACAAATTCGTTTCAGATATGACGAAACAGTAGCCAATGAATTTATTCTTATTTTGAACGAAGCCGTAAATGTAATTCACAAAGAACCACACTATAAATGGAATTTGATTAATGCAGATAAAGACGATAATAAATTTGTTGATGTGTATATTTCTTCAGCAGCAGATTATATTGTAACCCATGATAAACATTTTGAAGTATTAAAATCAATAGAATTTCCTGTGGTGAATATTATTAATGCTTTTGAGTTCGAAAAAATATTAAATAATGAGGAATAGAGTGTTTGAGGTGGGCGGGCAGTATAGGAGGAATATGTAATTTGTTATGTTAGAAATAAATTTTTACAACGGAGAATTTATTAGTGAAGACAACTATGTTTTTACTGTATTTATTTCTATTTCCTCGATAGTAATAACTATGTTGCTTCAAAGAATTTATGATAATTATAAGGAGAACTGTTATTTAGACGACCTTTATCAGCACACAAAAAATCAAATTTCTAATCTTACCACTTCGGCTCATAAGCAATCATCTTCTTTAGTTTCGCTTTCAAAAACATTAAAAGATTCTAAAGTTTCTGATTTTAGCTTAAATAGAATTTCTGATTTCAACGTAAAAGGAATTAAAGATTGGGATACTATAGATTTTTATAAGTCAATACTTCAAAGAAAAAAGGGTAATAACTTAACATTATTAGAAAAACATGATAAGATAAAAAGGGCACTTACTTTCTTACAAAAATTAGAAGAGTCAATAGAAAATGATTTTGTAGAACTAAATATTAAGTATCAGAGCACACAAAAAGATTGGAAATATTATGTTCAGAGTATTGGTGACCTTTTAGATTACTTTAGGCTTAACTACAACAAAGGAGATGTTTTTTTTGAAGAATATGCAAGAATTGTTTTTGAATGGAATAACAGTAATGAATCTAATTCAAAAAGAGAAATGTCATATGTTCATGATAATTTAGTTATTCACCTAAAAGAACTATGTAAACAATATCCTAAAGATTTAAGAGCATATGAGTTGCAAAGATTAGCCTTGAGATTATCAGGAATTTATTCCGAAATGGTCCATCTTAAATACAGATATAGAAGGATATCTATTCTCAACGCAAGAAAGCTAATAACAGCCTCCATTCATTTGAATAAAAATATTCAAGAGATAGGTGATTTGAAAACTAAGTCTAAATTTAAGCTCTAAATTCAACCTCGGTTTCATTTTAATCTAATTATAATATGAATAGCTCTTTTAGAATTATTTGGCTTTTTGTGGCATTCTTTCTAATTATAGTTTTCTTATCAATTCTTGATGGTTTTAAAGTCAATGAGAGAAGAGTTGAATCTGAAAGAATTAATTCTGTTTTAAGTGATAGTATAAAATTACTCATTGATACTTTTAATATTGATTCATATACTGAAAAAATAGACACTACACTTAAAATAAGTGGCAAGGTGTTTTGTTTAGATTTTCGATTTGGAGAAATAAAATTCAACGATGAACTTTTTTATTTAATTCCTGAAAATTTAAGGACATTAAAATCTTCCGAAATTGAAAAAATCTGTCTAACCAAAATGATAGAAACAGAGGTTGGTAGGTATCAAAACGGTGTATTAGCTATTAGGCGTGATATTGTTCTAGATATAATTGATATTAATAAAAAAACAATTGTTTTTAGTAAAGTCTTTTTAGGTAATGAACCGCCAAGAGAAGTTAGAAAAAGGTATGGCAATAAAGATAATGTTTATGGAATTATGCCAAAGGATAGTTTAATAGCAAGTTATATTATCGAGTTGATAAAATAATTATCGTACTAATTTAAATGTAATAAGCTTATTCTATTTTTTTATAGGATTATAATTGCTAAAAATTTTTTCGATTTCCTGTACAATATCAATTGACAAGTTTTCTTTATCAATTATCCAATGCACTCTTACTGCATCATTGTAAAATGTTACATAATCTCTCAACTTGGTAAATTTTTTATCCTCAAAATTTAAGTGAAGTTTTATCTCCAATTCATCAATCTCGGAGTATATATCTTTAATTAACTGTTCTCTTGTTTTCATTCATTTAATTTTATTTTTTGGTAATCAGTAGCACTAAGTTAAGTTATATTTAAATATATAACTTCCCCCCGCTGGCGCACGCGTGTCGCGTGTGCCAATAGCCAATTGCCTATGCCTTACAACCACCCAATAGCCAATACCTAACAACCACACCTATTATATATTACCATCACAAAAAGTCAATATCTAACAGTCCTTTACCGCCACTATAATCAATAGCACTACTATATTTCCAGTGGTGTGCTTCAGTTACAAAACCGGCTACTACAGGATTCATGTGGATATAATTCATCTTTTGTTCAGTTACATCATTACTCCATAATTCAATAGGCTTATTATGATGTTGCCAAAATTGCATTTGTTTTACATTGCTACTTTTTGAAGCTGCATGTTGCATCAATTTAAGCATCCATTCCTTTCTGCTTTCTTGTGGATTTTCTTCAATCTGTTGACGCAGTTGTTTGGATGTAAATTCTTTAAACCTACCTAATACCTTTTCAGGATTATTTTCTTTAGCTCTGATAACTAAATGCAAATGACTAGGCATAATACACCAGCCATAAATTTCCAGACCTTTATTTTTTCTGCAATAATCAAGGCTATTAATAATAGTATTTGCATAGTCTTCTCTTATAAAAACATCTATCCAATATACCGTAGCAAAACTTACAAAGTATAATCCTTCTTTGTTATGAAATTTGTATTTCCTGCTCATGAAACAAAAATATTGTCATATAACAGAATAACAAACTGTAGATGTTGTGATAATAACAATGGCACACGCGACACGCGTGCGCCAGCGTAGGGAAGCACTTGAGTTTTTTCAACTGCTCCTATGATTACAATTCGGAAGCCGTATCGTAGGATTTATAATTATAATTTCCGAAGGGCGTGTGGTTAATTAGTATTTTTACTTGGATCTTAGCACATACATTAATTGGAGTACAATACCGCAGAATTACGGGGGTGAGTGTTCAGTATAAAAGGAATATGTGAAATGATGAAACATAAGAAAACAAAAGAAGTTATTGAAAAGCAAAGAGAAATATTGGCATTGATATGAAACAAGGTATTTATAAAAAAATAGTCGTTAAAATTGGCTCAAACGTTATTACCCGCGAAAATGGACTTCCTGATATCGAAAGAATTGAAACTATAGTTGCACAACTTGCAGCGCTTAAAAAACAAAAAGTAGATGTGGTATTAGTATCATCGGGTGCAGTGGCATGTGGCAGAAGTATCGTTAAAATTACCGACAAGACTGACCCTGTATCAGAAAGACAGCAATTGGCTGCAGTAGGCCAGATTAAACTAATTAATACTTATGCCGAATTGTTTGGCAGGCATGAAATTACCTGCGCTCAGGTATTGGTAACCAAAGGCGATTTCAGAGATCGTAAACATTACCTGAATATGAAAAGCTGTATCACCAATCTTTTAAAAAACGATATTATACCTGTAGTGAATGAAAATGATGTGATTTCTGTAACCGAATTAATGTTTACCGATAATGACGAATTGAGCGGACTAATGGCTTCTATGATTGGAGCTGAAGCTTTAATACTTTTAACAAGTGTAGATGGTCTTTATAATGGCAACCCCAATGCTCCCGATTCAGTATTGATTCCGCTGATTGCACAATCTAAGATGGACTTTTCTTTCATCTCGCATGAGAAATCGAACTTCGGTCGAGGGGGCATGATAACCAAATCGCGCATGGCATATAATATTGCGCAAATGGGAATAACCGTTCATATTGCCAATGGTAAAACAACAAACATTCTTACCAAAATTCTGGCGGGCGAAAACATAGGCACCCGCTTTGAAAAGCATAAAAAAACCTCGCAGATAAAACGCTGGATAGCACATACTGAAAGCTATGCCAAAGGAAAAGTTTATATTAATAACGGTGCGGCTACTGCCCTTTTGCAAACAGGTAAGGCATCGAGCCTTTTGCCTGTGGGTATTGTTGCCATAGAAGAAGATTTTGAAAAAGGCGATGCCGTAAAAATTTTAAGTGAGAAAGGAAAGTTATTGGGTATAGGCTTGGCAAACTATAGTTCAGAAAAAGCGATTAACCGCATAGGCATAAAAAATCAGCCGGCATTTATTCATTATGATTATCTGTTTTTAAATCCTTAACCGAACGCTATGAGTGTAGATATAATGAATGAGCTTAAGCTGGTTCAAACTGCTTCACAACAACTTATAAGTGTTGAGGCTGAAACCATCAATACCCTGCTGATTAACCTTGCTGAACTTGCTGAATCTGAAACCGATTTCTTATTGCGAGAAAATAAGAAAGATTTGGATTTAATGAATTCTAGCGACCCGAAATATGACCGTTTAAAGCTTACCGCTTCACGCATTAAAAACATAGCCGATGATATAAGAAATGTCGCGTCCTTAGATTATCCCGTTGGAAAATTAATAACTGAAAAATATCTGCCTAACGGGTTGCATCTGCAAAAGGTTAGCGTGCCGCTGGGTGTTGTTGGCATTATATACGAGTCGCGTCCGAATGTAACATTCGATGTGTTTTCATTGTGTATAAAATCTGGTAATGCCTGTGTGCTAAAAGGTAGCCGCGATGCACAGTTCTCTAATATTGCCATTGTTTCACTTATTCATAAAGTGTTGCAACAACATCATATCAATGCCCATACTGCATATCTTATGCCTCCCGACCGGGAAGCAACAGAAACGCTTTTACATGCTGTGGGCATGGTTGATATTCTGATACCTCGAGGAAGTCAAAGTCTTATTAATTATGTAAGAGAAAATGCAAAGGTGCCTGTAATTGAAACAGGCGCAGGCATTGTGCATACCTATTTTGATGAGAGCGGCAATATTGAAAAAGCAATGGCCATTATTGACAATGCAAAAACGCGAAGGGTTAGCGTTTGCAATGCTCTTGATTGTCTTATTATTCATGAAAAGCGACTGGCAGATTTACCCGTGATTGTAGCCCCTTTGGAACATAAGTGTGTTGAGCTATTTGCCGATGAAAAATCATTTAATGCGCTAAACAATATATATCCCTCTTCGTTGCTGAAACCTGCTACACCCGAAAGTTTTGGCACTGAATTTCTATCTATGAAAATGGCCATTAAAACGGTAGAAAACCTGAATGAAGCTTTATTACATATTGCTACTTACGGCTCGAAACACAGTGAAGCCATTATTGCAGAAAATCCTGTTGTATTAGAAACCTTTCTGAAACATGTAGATGCGGCTGCAGTGTATGCCAATGTGTCAACTGCCTTTACCGATGGCTCGCAGTTTGGCATGGGTGCAGAAATAGGCATCAGCACTCAAAAACTGCATGCCCGTGGCCCCATGGCTTTGCCGGAACTTACTTCATACAAATGGATAATAGAAGGTAACGGGCAGGTGCGCACGTCTTAGAACTTGCTTAAAATCTTTTTACATTTTAAAATGCCGCATTCAAGCAACATTTTTTGTGATTCTGATTGGATTAGACTCCCAATATTCATCATCTTCCGCATAGCATGGCGAATGATAGATAAAAGGAATTTTAATTCCACACCTCTAAAGAAAAGCAACAAAGAAACCGTGCAAATCCTTCCGTCATTTTAGAAGAAACTTTTAAGTAAATACATTATAGCTAAAAAAGATGCTCCCGACAGCTATCGTATACAGCATGACAAGAGGATACAGACAACCGCCTTATTTATTACTTGCTAAAATCTTTATAGGCAATAGAGGGGTCATAATCGTTTTTAGTAGTAATGGAGTGCAATTCGCTTTCAGGTTTTTTAGACCTAATAATGGGAAATAATAATTGCACATACCACGGCTCTTTAACTTGGTTCCATGCACCAAACTTGATGGGGTACTGCCTTGTGATTTTTGCTGTTCCAAAAATAACATCCCACAAAAAAAGTAAATTACCATAGTTGCCATTGGGGTGCGATATGCCATCTTCGGCAGTTAAACCATGATGCGCAAAATGTGTACTGGGCGTAGAAATTAATCGTTCAATAACCCAGGCAAGGGGACTTAGTATTTTGTATTTATAAAGAAACCTATCCCATTTAGTTTCGCTGTGGGCCAATAAAATTACTGTGAGTTTAATGGGCAAGTAAAATAAATAAGCATAGCCCATGCCCAAGTAAATAAGTATAGCCGAAAACCAAATGCCGGGCATTAAAGCATAATACAATATGGCGTTTCTGTAAGTAACCATAACGCCCATTTCTTCTACTACATGGTGGGGTCGATGTAGTTTCCACATAATCCTATTTATATGAGACAGCCTGTGCCACAAGTACTGAGTTAAATCGTCAAAAATTAAAAATGCTATAAACTGCCACCCGAAAAACAAGTTAACATACAAGTTTTCAAATTGAGAAAACCAGTTTTTGCCTGTCCAAAAGATTAGTAAAAATATGCCCGGCTGCACAAGAGTGGGCAAGGTAAAAAGGCTTACCAGTTCAATAGACCAATCATTCTTGGTTCTTTTATCATGAAAGTAGAGACCTCCCAATGCTTCTAAAATGCCTAAAAACAGTAGCATGAACAGTGGAATTGACTTGCTTATTAGTTCGTTTTCGGCCATCTTAAAAATTAGTTGTAAGCAGCAATGATTTTATGAAAATAGCATTTTCTGTTTTATTTTTTTAGCAGCTATATCAGTAATTCCGATAACTTTATTTGTTATAACATAAAGGATATGGCAGGCCCTATAAACAAATAGTTTTTTTAAAGTGCTATAAGCGAGCTACCGCCCGAAACTATAAACGGTTTAACTTGTTATGAGTGCATGAACAGAAAGTTGCTTATCATTTCGGCAGTAATTTTACTGCTTATTGTTTCAATTGCATTAATCAATACCCTTATGGCAAAAACGCTACAACAACCCTATAAAGAATTGATTACAAAAGGAGACTTAGAATTTCGTTATTACCCTGAAGCAGTATTGGCCTCTGTAACCAATAACGATGGCACTTATAAAGGTTCTGCCAATAAAAATTTCAGGGTTTTAGCAGGCTATATTTTTGGCGGCAATCAGAGCAATAATAAAATTGCTATGACAGCGCCCGTTCACATGGAGATGAACAACGGAAAATCTACTATGAGTTTTGTAATGCCTGAAGGGTATAATTTAGAAAATCTTCCTAAGCCCTCATCGGGCGCTATACAGTTGCATAAAAGTGCAGAAGAATATGTAGCAGCCATTAGATTTGGAGGTTGGGCTTCTGACGAAAAAATAGAAATCAAGAAAAAAGAACTTCACGAACAACTTTTAAAATTGGGCATACAACACCAAAACAATTTTCGCTTTCTTGGCTACAATGCGCCATGGGATATTTTATTCAGAAGAAATGAAATTATAGTGAGCATTAGCAAAGATGCTGTGCCTAAATGAGTTTTGCCCACTATAAAGTTGAACAGAATTTAAAAAACAAATGAGTTCTAACTAAAAGTTTCATCATTCTTGTTTCCTGATTTTGAGAAACAGATGTTCTGTTGCGGCTTTCCTTTTGCCCGCCTCAATTTTAGTTATTTAGCGGCTTCATCATCAAAATTTATGAATGCTTTACAAGGTTTTATTTTCGGCAGTAATTTCCATTTTTATTTTTTCTGACACTTTTGCAAACACTACATTATCGGCATGTGCCCGATGGTTATTGCACGAACTCAATCCTTATCTGCCCACTCATTCTGAAGAAAAAATCAGCATTCCCGAGAATGTTGCAGCTCCATTTGATTTGTATTTCAAAAGAGGGCATTACTATACCGGAGCGCTTGTTTTGGTGAATCAAAGCGTATTCAGCAAATCAATGATTCAGGATTTGGATATAAAAATTTCAGCAGAAAAAGGCAACCTGATTTCGATGAGAGTGCCGGTGCAGTATCTGAAAAAACTTTCTGAATTACCCGGAATTATTTATGTCGAAACCGGTGGGCAACTATCGCCCGATTTGAATTTTTCGATTTCGGATACCAGAGTGGATAGTGTTCATTCAGGTTGGGGCGAATTAAACCGGGCATATAATGGCGAAGGAGTTATTATTGCGGTTATTGATTGGGGTTTTGATTATACCCACCCTGTTTTTTACGACAGCACCTTAACTCATCTGCGCATCAGCAAGGCATGGGACCAAAACAAAATGTCGGGGCCTGCGCCCGCAGGTTTTGATTTCGGCACCGAATATATAGGTATGCAGGCTTTGCTCGATGCGGGCGAAGACACGTTGTATGTTTTCGGTCCGGGTTCGCATGGCACTCATGTGGGAGGTATTGTCGGTGGCAATAGCGCGGGCACTCCGCATAAAGGTATGGCACCCGAAGCCGAGTTGATTTTTGTTTCGTTGAGACGCGATGCGCCATCGTTTGCAGATGCGCTGGCATACATAGATGCTTATGCAAAATCTGTCGAAAAACCTTATGTGGTGAACATGAGTTTTGGCAGTCATTTAGGTCCTCACGATGGCAGTTTGCTCGAAAATTTATCTATAGATTATTATGCCGGAACGGGCAGTGTGTTTGTAGGTTCTGCGGGCAACAACGGCAATAATATTTTTCATCTGCAACATGATTTTACTCAAGATGGCGACACATTGAAGACGGTTGTGAATTTTGATAATGTTGCTGAAAGTTTCGGACAAACTTTATCTATGTGGGGTTCTGCCAACAGTTCGTTTTCGGTGTCTGTTAAACTGGTAGATAACAGCAATCAAGCGGTGTATCAAACGCCTTTCTACAATTCGGCAAACGAACCTTTAGTGAACGATACTATTTTGTTGCCCAATGCCGGAGATACCTTGATTGTGAGAATTTTAAGCACAGCAAAATCGCCTTTGAATGATAAACCGAATATCAGAATGGAATTGAAAAAAGCCACCAATCTGAAAGCCGTATTGTATATGACGAGCAACGATAGCGAAGTGCATATTTGGAATAATATCAGGCTGAATAATCGCTACACTAACTGGGGTAGTGTGTTGAACAACAACTATCCTGATGCCAGACGAGGCAATACCGAATACGGATTGGGCGAGCCTGCCGGAGTAGGTAAAGAAGTGATTACGGTAGCTTCTCATCGGGCAGAGCAAAGGCTCAACAATGGCACTATTGGTTTTGGACAACGCTCTGTTTTTTCGAGCCACGGACCTACGGTTGATGGCAGAACCAAGCCCGATATTTCAGGTCCGGGGCAGGGAGTTATTTCTTCGGTAAATTCTTTCGACCCTGCACCGGGCACTATAAGAGCTACGGTAAATTTCGAAAATAAAGACTACCATTTTTCCGACTATTCCGGCACCTCCATGTCGGGACCTGCTGTTGCGGGAGTAGTGGCGCTGATGCTTCAGGCAAATCCCGATTTGACGGCAGCACAGGTGAAAGAAATTATAAAAGCTACCGCCCGATTAGATAATCGAACCGGAGAAATTGGTGCCGAAGGAGACCTCATTTGGGGTTGGGGAAAAGTAAACGCATTGGCTGCTATTTTAGTAGCAAAGGCTACCGTATCGGTAAAATATTTTGAAATAGCTCCGACTCATGTTTTGTTATTTCCAAACCCTGTTGTTACTAATTTGAATGTAGAAAGTGAAATGCTTGTAAGCAGCTATACGGTGTTTCAAACAGACGGCAAACCGGTGAAGGAACTTCCTGTAGGTAACAAAAAACGATTTGTTCTTGATGTGTCTGATTTGCCTTCAGGCGTTTATCTGCTGCAACTCAACAATCAGGAAACAACGGTGATAAAAAGATTTGTGAAAGAATAATTTATAGTGGCTCAAAATAGTTTTCAGACAAATTATTTTTATTCTTTTTGTCCAGCATGTTAGGCGCGCTGTTAAATCTCTAATTTCAACTTCATGCCGGGCTTAATTTCTTTGCCATCGCTGATGCCGTTCGACTTTTTGATTTTGTCCACCGTAAGTCCGGGATATTGTTGGGAGATTTTCCAAAGCGTGTCGCCCGATTTCACTTCGTAGTAGATGCAGTTACACTCTTTATCGTAACCGGGCTGATGTTTGCTGTCGGCTGCTTTGATTTCCAGCATGGATGGGGGTTTTGGAGTAGTTGAAGAAGACGAACTTTCAATCTTCACCTTTTTGGTTTGATGAATATAGAGTGTTTGCCCAATAAAGAGTTTACTGCTGCGAAGGTTATTCCATTCGCGCAAATCGTTCACGGAGCATTTATAATGGGCAGCTATCATGCTGAGGTTGTCGCCACTTTTTACTTTGTAAGGAATTTTCTGAGTGGTGATTTTAAATCCATCGGCAATGGTTGTTCCTACTTCGGAGGCGCTACTGCTAACCGTTGTTGCGGCTTTCAATGTCAGCGCTTCCTGTTCAGCTTTTCTTTCTTTAAAAATAACCGCTTTGGTTTCGGCAGAAACGGTGTCGAAATTTTCATATTGTGCAGCTTTATCTTTAGGCACCATTATTACCAATTGCTGCCCAGCATTTACCGTATTGCCGAAAATATTGTTCATGTTGCGCAGCTTATAAATATCGCAGTTAAACCATGCGGCTATCATTTCTAAAGTTTCGCCTTCTTTGGCAGTGTAATAAATTTTGGTGCTGTTTTCCGGTTTTACGGCAACAGAAGGCGCGGGTAACTGATTGGTGGCGGCAATACGTTTCACTTGTTCAGGGTCTTCAGAAAAAATTTCAAACTTTTTTTCTTCAAACAAAGAAACTTTACTCAAAGGCAATTTCAGCGGATAACCGTTTTCGGTAGCCGGTATCACTTTCTTTTTCAGCGAAGGATTCAGCAATTCGAGTTCAACAATATCAAGCGCTAAATGCTCCGCTACATTTTGAAGGGAAAGATTGACATACACCATCACTGTATCTACCGCATTGAACGAAGCGGTAACCGGCATGGGCACTATGCCATGCTTATCGTAGTATTTCATGACATAATTGACGGCAATGAAAGCCGGCACATAGCCGCGCGTTTCTGCCGGAAGAAAAGGATACACTTTCCAAAAATCGCGAGTGCCACCGGCACGTTTAATGGCTTTATTCACGTTGCCCGGTCCGCAGTTATACGATGCTATGGCAAGCAGCCAGTCGCCATACAGATTGTGCATTTGTTGCAGATAGTTCAAGGCTGCTTCGGTAGAAAGATAAGGGTCGCGTCTTTCATCAATAAAAGTATTCACATCCAAACCTAACATTTTTCCGGTGGTGAACATGATTTGCCAAATGCCCGTAGCGCCCACCCGCGAAACTGCATTTGGATTCAGCGCAGATTCTACAATAGCCAGATACTTCAGTTCCATCGGCATATCTCGCTTGTCTAAGGCGGTTTCGAAAATGGGGAAATAAATTTCGCTCATACCCAACATGCGTTGCATCATTTCGCGCCTACGGTTGGCATACAAATCTATGAACCCGCGCACATGCTGATTGTAGGTCATGGGAATAGTAGTAGGAATTTTATTCAGGCGGTCTTCGAGTGTAGCATGGTCGGGCAAAGGAACTGCCGGAAGATTTTTAGGATACTCGCCATTTTCAGTTTTAAACTTGTAATTGTTTTTGAAAAGTTCTTTGGTGAGGCTTTCGAGTGTTTCAATAATGGCGGCTTCTTCTTTCTTCAATTCTTCTGTGGAAACAGTATCAGCAACTTGCTGCTGTGCCTGCACAAAAATGAATGCCGCTGAGAACCAAAAGAGAAATAATATTTTGAGAGTGTTGTTCACGCTTAGTTCAACTTTGTTTGAGCCTAATTATTGTATTGTTTCATCAGGTGATTGGCAAAAGCCAATAATTTTTGTTCGTTGAATTTAGTAGTCATGATTTGTATTCCAAACGGCATACCATCGGGATGGGTTCCAAGCGGAATCGAAATGGCGGGTAAACCTGTGAGATTTGCCTGCACGGTATAAATGTCTTCGAGATACATGGCAATGGGGTCTTTGGTTTTTTCGCCAATGCCAAAAGCGGTGGAGGGCGTAGTGGGTGTTATCAGAAAATCGGCTTCGCTTAAAATCTGCAAAGCATTGTCTCTAATCAGTCTGCGCACTTTTTGCGCTTTGGAATAATACGCATCGTAATATCCTGCACTCAGCACGAAAGTGCCCAACATGATTCTGCGTTTCACTTCGGCTCCAAATCCCTGTGTGCGGGTTTTGGTATAAACCGAATCCATATCTATGGCATCTTCGGCACGATAACCGTAGCGCACCCCATCGAAACGCGCTAAGTTGGATGACGCTTCGGCAGTAGTGAGCACGTAGTATGCCGGAACGATATAATCGAGATAAGGAAAATCGTAAGACTTCACTTCCATGCCTTCCTGTTTCATGCTTTCAAAAAGATTCAGGGTGAAGTTTTTGATGGAAGTGTCTAATCCTTTATGCTCAATGGTTTGAGAGAGGTAAGCAATTTTCGGAGTGAAATTCAACGCTAAATTTTCGCTGTAAGCCGGAACGGGTTCTTGCGACACGGTGCTGTCGTATTCGTCTTTTCCCGCCATGACTTCTAAGAGTAAAGCAGCATCCGCCACACTTTTAGTCATCGGACCTATTTGGTCGAAAGAAGAAGCATAGGCAATTAAACCCCAGCGCGACACGCGACCGTAAGTAGGTTTCAAGCCCACTATTCCGCAGAACGAAGCCGGTTGACGCACCGAGCCACCCGTATCGGTGCCCAATGCTGCCTGACATAAATCTGCCTGCACGGCTACTGCCGAGCCGCCCGATGAACCACCGGGCACTTTGCTGTTGTCGAGATGATTCAACACATTGCCATAAGCCGAATTTTCGTTGCTCGAACCCATGGCAAATTCATCGCAATTCAATCTGCCAATGATAATGGCATCTTCTGCCAACAAACGCTCCACTGCGGTAGCGGTAAAAAGCGATTCAAATCCTTTCAGAATTTTAGAAGAAGCCGTGGCATGATGCCCTTTGTGAACAATCACATCTTTCACTCCAATCACGGCACCGAAGAGTTTACCCAAAGGCTCGCCTGCTGCTTTCTTGCGGTCTAAGGCTTCGGCAAGTTGCAGGGCTTCGGTTTCATACACTTCCAAAAAAGCGTTGAGGTGCTGGAACGTTTTAATGCGGTTGAGGTGATGCTGTGTAATGTCGAGACACGAAAAATCATTGCGCAACAATGCTTCGTGAGTTTCAGCAATAGTCTGAAATGTTTTCAAGGTAACTGGCATGGATTGTTTTCTTTCCGAAAGAAAGAGGTTAATGAAGATTAATTGTCGGCATTTTTTTCTTCTTTCTCTTCAACTTTTTTCTTGTCGCCTTCTTTGATGCCATCTTCAATTTCGCTTTGAATATTGGCTTTGGCGGCATTGAATTCGCGGATGCCTTTGCCTAATCCGCGCATGAGTTCAGGAATTTTCTTTCCTCCGAAAAGCAACAGAACAATGAAAAGAATTACAATCACTTCGGTGGTTCCAATGGGACCTAAAAACAAAAAAAGATGGTGTGCCATCGCTATGAGTATTTGCTGCAAAGGTAGCGATTATCAGCCGGACTTCCGTGCCATGCTGCAAAACCGCATTTGAACATTATAACAACGCATGTGTTGAAAAGCGCAACGTTAAAATATGGTAATCCTTGCTGCAATTACTTCGCGGCAGCTTTCAATTTTCATATCTTTGACATTCTTATTTTATAACCCTTAAAACTTAATTATATGGCTTTTACATTACCAAATTTGCCTTATGCACACGATGCTTTAGAACCTCATATTGATAAAACCACTATGGAAATTCACCACGGAAAACACCATGCGGCTTATGTTAATAATCTAAATGCAGCTATTCAAGGCACTCCCGAAGAAGGCAAATCGCTCGAAGAATTATTCGCGAATATTTCTAAACTTTCTGCCGCTGTGCGCAACAATGGTGGCGGACATTGGAATCATACCATGTTCTGGGAAGTGATGTCGCCCAATGGCGGAGGTAATCCTGCCGGTGCGTTGGCTGATGCTATCAACAACGCCTTTGGCTCGTTGGATACTTTTAAGGAAGCGTTCGGAAAAGCAGGCGCTACCCGTTTCGGCTCCGGCTGGGCTTGGCTGGTAGTTACTGCCGATGGCAGCCTGAAAATTACTTCCACACCCAATCAGGACAATCCTTTGATGGATATTGCAGAGATTAAAGGCACGCCTATTTTAGGATTAGATGTGTGGGAACATGCGTATTACCTAAAATTCCAAAACCGCAGACCCGATTATATTTCCACATTCTGGAATGTGGTGAACTGGGATGAAGTAGCCCGCAGATATGCTGATGCAAAAAAATAAATTGCTGCTTTGGATCACCCCAAAAGCCTGCATCCTATTTTTGTGAAAGAAGTGAAGTAATCCTTTAATTCTAGCAACCCGAATTACAATAGATTGCTTCACTTCGTTCTTCTTATACCATGACAATATTTTCAATTAATTTTGTTGATAACATCAAAATACCATTGAACCCTTATTGTTTTTTTACTCCTTCATTACTCTGAAAACTTTTTCCTGATTGAGTTTTAGAAAATATATGCCCGATGCATATTTAGAAACATCTATTCTAAAAGGAGTTGAAGCGTGAATATTTTCGGCAGAAAAAATTATATCTCCCAAGACATTGAAAAGCTCCAATTGGCGTAGCGGATTTTCTTCTGTAAAAACGATATACAATTCTTTGTTAGTCGGGTTGGGATAAATTTTGAAATCTGAATGAACGTTTTCATCCAAAGTAGTTGTAAGAATAATCTGTACCACATCCGACCACGATACGCAGCCTTCGGCATCGGTAACTTCCAATTGATAATTACCTGAAGTATGTGCTAAAATGGAATGACTTTCAGCGCCCGAAATTGCCACACCATCGAGATACCATTGATACGAAACAAAATCATCGGGAACGGACAGTGTATCGTTTGAAACCGCAAGTGTAACTGGCAAACCGCTCACCATAATGGCAGCCGAAGCAGTTGCCTCGCATCCCGAAGCGCCCGTAACTGTTACTTCATAGAGGGTGCTGGCAGCAGGCGAAACCGTGATGTTATCGGTTGTGGCACCATTGCTCCATAAATAAGTATTGCCGCCCGCTGCCGCCAATTCCACCGAATCGCCCACACACATCGGATTGCTCCCAATAATATCTACCGCAGCCAAAGGTGCAGCGGCAGCGAAAATGGTATCGCGCAGCGTGTCGCCAGCACAAGCGCCATTCATGGCTACTACATAGAAATTTATCATTGTATCATTCAGGAAAATAAATTGCTCAGTGCTGCTTGATGTATTCATTCCATTGCTGAAATGCCATTCATAGGATGAAGCGTTGGAGACTCCGTTTACAACAATATGTGCCGTATCGCCTTCGCAATAACCGGCAGAAAAGGCAAGACTTCCTCCCATTGGTTTTTCATTTACCTGAATATTCAGCGAGTAGGTTTGTGTGCCCATGCCCGGTTCTTCCACCTGAAAAATCACCTGTTTGTTTCCTTCGGAATTCCAAATAATTCCTGTCGGATTCAAATCGCTTGAAGTAGCAGGAACAGCATCGGTTCCGAAGTTCCACGAATAAATGGTGTTGCAGGTGATGCCCGAAATTGCTGCCGAAAAATCAACACTTTCATTCATACAAATAGCAAAGGCATTTGCAGAAAGATTCGCCACGGGCATTTGGCAATCTATACAGGTGAGTGTTACATCGCAAGGAATATTGTTACCGGTTCCGCATTTGTCGGTGCAGGTTTGATAACAAGTATCATAACAGGTTTCGTAGCAGGTATCATAGCAAGTGTCGTAGCAGGTCTGGCAATTGCAAGTGTATGGATTGCAATCGTAGGGCACATCATATTGTCTTCTCCAGCAGCCGCCAAAAGTGCAAGCGCCCACACAAGGACTGGTGAGTATGCCATTCAGAAATTCCCAATCGTTGCTGCAAGGCAGGTAATTATCTTCTTCGCGGTAGCAGGTTTGGTAACAGGTTTGGCAATTACAATTTTGCGGATTGCAATTGTGAGGATTACAATTGTAAGGATTACAGTTTTGCGGATTGCAGTTGTAGGGGTTGCAATCGAAATTTCTTTCTCCCGAAAGATTCACGCCTACTTTTCCTGAAGCGGGAGCTACAAAAGTTACCAAAGAATATATTCCGCAGGCATCGTCATTTTCAGCAATAAAACTGCTGTCGGCTTCATTGCGCACCATCAAATGCGAATCGAAACCACAATCAACACAAGTAGCCACGGTATAGGTTTTTCCCGGAATTAAATCTTCAAACACCCATAGTTCGCCACTTTGAGCATAAGTTTTTATTTGGGTTGTATTTCCTACACAATTGATGCTTCCGGTAACATCACTAAAATTGCAAGAAGGCGTTTGGCTGCAATTGGCAGTGTCAACAATCACTGTGAAATCTTTTGAAAAATTACAATTATTCGAAACGCCCGAATAATTCAAAAAAACCGCTCCCCCACCGCCATTCAACACCGCCAATGCCGGATTAAAAGTATTGTTGTTGGTAATACCGTGCCCTATCCACGTGCCGCCCGGAGGACTTGCCGTAAGAATCGAATTGGGCGAGTTGACACAATAGTTGGAATTCAATCCGCTTACCGAAACCTGTATTTCGGGCAGCACATTCACCGTAAAAATTCCGCTTACACTTCCTGAAAGATTAGCATCAGAAACTGTCGACAAACTGTATTGAGTATTAGTTGCAGGCGACACCACCCGAACATGAGGCGTTGACTGAATATTATTTTCAACCAAACCATCCGACCAAGTGAGTGACCACGGAGCAGTGCCGGTGAGGCTTATTGAAATATGCGCATCCGCGCCAAAACAAATGGTAGTATCGCCATTGATGGCGGCTGTTGGCGGTGGAGGAGGCACGTTATAATATACATCTATGTAAGGAGCCATAAGCCCGGGCTGGTCGCCATTGTTAAACTGCACATAATCGTTGGAGGAGCCGCTGGCTGCCTGAAAAGTGAAACGAAACTGTGTGCGCCCCGTTTTATTGATATTGTTATAGCCCGATGGTTGCAAATCTATTCTGATACTGTAACCGTTTTTAGGCGAAGTGCCAATGAAACAACCCACATCCAATGCATTGGGATTAGCCAGAAAATCGCCCACTTCGATGCCTGCCGCGCCAAAAGTGCCATTCTTTACATCTATCGCAGGGCTGCCCCAATTGCTGCCTGCAAAAGGATTGTTGCCCGAAAGCGATGCTCTGTTGATATAAATACTCGCGCCCGTGATGGTGGCATTGTCGGGAATGGCAGCAGTGTTGAAGGAAATAATTCCTCTGTATAAATTATTCGAACCCATGTCTCCTATCCTGATGCTGCCCGTTCCGGTAGCGCCATCGGAACGAATCCAGCCATCATTATTTCCGCCCTCCGAACGAAAAGAAGCATTGTAATTGCCTCTGAATTTGTTCAGAAAATATCCGCTCATTTGATGCACTACCAAATGCCGGTAACCATCATCACTCAGATGAATGGCATCATTACCATTATCAGCCAAAGCGATGGGTGGCGTAGGAAAAGTGGTATTGCCTCCGGGAAATGGATGGTATGCAGGGGGCGTTAATCCGGGTGCAGGCACTGAGTATGGAGGAAAATATCCCGGATAGCCATACACCAATTGCATCAGCCCCATGGCATTGACATAATGCACCCGCGGGTCGGCATTTGCCATATTGATTTTTCGCTGTTCCAGTTTGCTGAAAGCCGTATTGAGTTGCCCTGCATTGGGCTGCCCCAAATTTGCCCAAAGAATAGAGTTGGGTCCTCCGGGATTGTTAATCACTGTTTCGACCAGATTGATAAAATCGTATCCGCTAAAAACAATTTCAATATTCGGACGCACGGCTTTGATGCCGTTGATGATGGTTTGCATATTCGCCTGAATGGAATCGAACAAAGCGGTTTCGTCAGCAGCGCTCAAGCCTGTGTGCCAGCCACCGTTAATCATGCCTGCCAGCATATCGTTGCCGCCAATGCTCAACACCACTATATCAATAGAAGGGTTTTGAATCAGTTCGTTTTGCACGGCTGTAAAATTTTGCGGCTGCGCCCAATAGATGGCGGTGGTGCCGCCAATAGCTGTATTGTTGCCGCGTTCCAGAATATCGCCAAATCCAAACTGATGAAACACATCGCGATACACGCGGATGTCCCACATGATATGTGTCCAACTGTCGCCCAACAACATTACCCGCTGCTGAGTATTGGGTGGGCAGGTGTTTTGGGCAATAGATTGAAAAGAAGCTAATGCAATACCAACAAGAATGAAAGAGAAAAATGCCTTCCTAAAAACCATACAGACAGAATTTGTTTGGGTGAGTTTTAAGCTATGCTCAACACAATATTGTTTCCTGAAAATAAAAATATTTCAATGAATAAGAGAATGGTTAATATTGTTCGGCATAATGTTGTATCAAGCAAGTAAGGAGATTTGTTAAATTTAAAAAAGTTGACAATGATTAAGCTATTATTATTGTTTATGTTTAGCTGTTTTTTTTTCTTACTCTGATATTTGGCAAGCTGAACCTACAGATATTGAGTATGTTAAGACAACTTCTAATGGTAAGGTTTGGAAAAGGAAATATTATAAAGAAAGCAGAATGATAGTTAATGAAGGAGAATATATTGCCGATTCTATTTTATCTGGTTTGTTCAGACAGTATAACTATGATGGGACTATAGATTTTGAGGCTATGTATAATGATGGAGAGGTTGATGGTTTTTATAGAAGTTATCATGGTGATAATGGTTTTAATTTAGTCAGAATGGAAGGGGTCATTTCTAATGGAAATAAAATTGGCACATGGAAATATTTTTATCCAAATGGGAACCCGAGAGGAATTGAAATTCACGATTCGAATGGCACATTGACATATGGTCTGTATTTTTTCGAAGAAGGAATGCCAATAAGTGAAGAAGGGGGTAGTGTTTTAAAAATCCCCACCGACAGCAGCCTCCGCCACTACCCATAACAAAGGGGGTTTCATATACTGGTTGGAGTAACCGTAGCTATGCTTGTAGCATGGTGGGAATGGGATGGACAACTGAATGCTTTTTTCATACTTTCATTTCTTTTTAGAAAAGAAACGAAACAAAGAAAAGCGCAAAATCCGAAGGATCCGCCCGGATTTTGCCGGCTC
>CAZFFP010000068.1:5805-21065 GCA_964518215.1 uncultured Chitinophagaceae bacterium | reverse complement strand
ACTGCTTGTTAAAAGCAGAATCGGTTTTTACCACCCATGTTTGGTAATCGCCAAGATTTAGCTCTGATTTATCGGGCGTTGGAGCCGAGCAGTTTTTATATGAAGTTCCTGAAACTAAAAATCCATTATCAGAAGTCAATTTAATAGCATTAGTTCCTGCACATCCCCATAATAATTTATTCCAAAGTGTATCGCCATTATTGTCAATTTTTATATATCTCCCTCCACCTCCCAAGATATAATTTCCATCATGTGCTTTACACATACTGTATATTCCATCAGAGTTTGTTGTCCCATACACTTTATCCCACTCTTTATTTCCAATGGAATCTATTTTTACTACCCATGAATCGAAAGAAAAAGCTGGTCCAATTCTCGGTTCGGTTTTATCGCCACTGATATCTGAATAGGAATAGCCGCCTAATAAATATCCCCCATCATCTGTTTGAACTATTGATGTCAGTGTTTCCTGTTCAAATCCTCCAAAAGTTCGGTCCCATTGCTTATTGCCCAACGAATCTGTTTTTACCACCCAATAATCGTCATATAGGCTACTTCCGCCCCTTACCGGCTCCGATTTATCGCCACTCACCGAAGAATTGGAGTTGCCACCGAATATATATCCACCATCTGTTGTGAGAATAATATTCGCATTCATGTATTCATCTCTGTTGCCTCCATATCGTTTATCCCATAATTTATTCCCGTTAGCATCTATTCTTACCACCCAAAAATCAACCCCTCCTCTTGAGTCTTCACTAATATCACCGCTAAATGGTGATAAAGTATATCCTGCTGCTGCATACCCACCATCTATGGTTTGCTTAATGGAAACCAATACATCATAGTGGGTTCCTCCAAACCTTTTATCCCATTGCTTACTCCCATTTGAATCTGTTTTTACTATCCACCCATCGCCATTACCCCACGATGGCTGACTTTTATTACCCGTATTACCCGAATACGAATCGCCACACAAAATATAGCCTTCATCCTCTGTCTTATGAATCTCAGAGAAATACTCTCCTTCTGTTCCCCCATAGCAGTAGTCCCATTGCTTCACCATAGGCGGCACCTGTGCAGCACTCATTTGAACCATCCAAACGTAAAACAAAATAATCGTTACTTTTTTCATGGCTTACATCTTTATGAGTTTTCCGGTATAAATTTTTTCTTGTGCTTTTACCCGATAGTAATACACCCCGCTGCTTCCCGTTGTGCCGTTAAATAAAATTAAAAACATTCTTCTTAGCGAACACTATGGTTTTCTTTTTGGCAGTAGCGGTTTTTGAGTTTTGAATTTGAAAATGAATGCTCTTGAGTTTATTCACAGCAAGATATATTTTCTCCAACTCAAAAAATTCTTCCCGAAATTTGCACCCTTTCAAAGTAAAATAAAACCATGCTCGACAAATTAGAGTCTATCTACATGAAATTCGAAAACATTGGTCAGCAACTCTCCGACCCGAAAGTAGTTGCCGACCAAAAACGTTTTTCACAACTCAGCAAAGAATACAAAGACCTTCAGAAAATAGCCGATAAATACAAAGAATATCGCCAATTGCTCCATGATATTGATGGCGCTAAAAAAATGCTGCAAACAGAGAAAGATGAAGATTTCAGAGATATGGCTAAAGATGATTTAGCTCAATTAGAGCCGGCTAAAGAAGCTCTCGAAGAAGAAATTCGTCTCATGCTCATTCCTAAAGACCCCGAAGACGACAAGAATGCCATACTTGAAATAAGAGCCGGCACCGGAGGAGACGAAGCCAGCATTTTTGCCGGAGACCTGTTTAGAATGTATAGTAAATATTGTGCTGAAAAAGGATGGAAGCTCGATGTAATGAATGAGAACGATGGCACTGCGGGAGGCTATAAAGAAGTAGTGGCAGAAATTACAGGCGAAGGAGTTTATGGAGTATTGAAATATGAATCGGGCGTGCATCGGGTACAGCGCGTACCCGATACCGAAACCCAAGGAAGAGTGCACACTTCTGCGGCAACCGTTGCCATTTTGCCCGAAGCTGACGATGATGTTGAAATTGAAATTCGCGACACAGATATTAAACGCGATACTTTTCGTTCATCGGGTGCAGGAGGGCAGCACGTAAATAAAACAGAATCGGCAGTAAGGTTAACACATATTCCTTCGGGAATTGTTGTAGAATGCCAGCAAGAGCGTTCTCAGTTTAAAAACCATGACAAAGCCATGAAGATGCTCAAATCGAAACTTTACGAAATAGAATTACAAAAACAATTCGATGCAGTTGCAGCTAAACGAAAAACTCTTGTTTCTACAGGCGACCGTTCTGCAAAAATTAGAACCTACAATTATCCTCAGGGCAGAGTAACCGACCACCGTATTGGGCTGACACTTTATAATTTGGGAGAAATAATGAATGGCGATTTGGAAGAAATCATTCACTCCTTACAAATAGCCGAGAATGCCGAAAAACTGAAAGCCGAAACAAGCGTTTGATGCGCTGATGATAAAAATGAAATAGCTAACTTTAGTTAGTTAAACTTCATCATCATGAAACACTTTATTATATTGCTTACGGGCATTTTTTTCGCTGCCATATTGATGGCAAGTCCCGCCCGAAATACAGAAATGACATTGTTTGAAAAATTTGCCGATGTCAACAAGGAATGGCTGAAGCATAGTTTTGATGATGCTGAATTGCAACAAACATTTTTGTTTGAAAATGATGAAGCGCTCATACAAATGCACTTGCTTTGGGTAGAAAAAAAACTGCGAAACGCCTATACTTCACATTTGAATGTTGAGCAAAAACAAAATCGCAAACATTATCTCGATATTTTAAAAGAATATGCGCTTGCCGGAAAATTTCCTCAAAACACATTTCATCCCAATCGCACCCCATATTTCATCGATATTTATGGAACAGCCTGTGCCGTTGGTTATTTAATGCTGCATTCCGATGCGAAAGCATTTGCCTATAAAATTTCCGCAGAAAACAACTATGCTTATATCTGCCAAATGCCCTACAAAGAAATTCATGTTTGGGCAGCACAGAATGGCTTTACGGTTGATGAGTTAGCATGGATTCAGCCGGGCTATTCAGAGCCGCCTGCCACCACAGTAGTTCCTTTAGGCGATGGTGTTGATGGTACGGTAAATGCTTTTACAATTGATACCGATAATGGCATTTTATACATTGGCGGCAATTTTTCAGAAGCTAATAATATGCAAGCATCAAACATTGTGGCTTATGATGGCAACAACTGGAGCCAATTGGGCAGTGGAGTAAACGGAAAAATAAACACCATGCTCATGTTCGATAACAAGTTGTATGTAGGCGGAAGTTTTACCGAAGCGGGAGGCGTTTACACTGAAAATATCGCTATTTGGGATGGTAGCAACTGGAGTTCGCCTCAAGGGGGCTTGTATGGCAAAGTTCATGCTTTGACAGTTTATGGCAATAGCATTTTGGCAGGTGGATGGTTTCAGTTTGGTTTCAATCCTTATGCATATTATTCTGTAATGGAATGGGATGGCAATGTTTGGGTGCCTTGGCTCAACTCACCTGACGGACCGGTGCATGCCATTCATGTGGAAGGCGATGATATTTATCTCGGTGGTGATTTTATGAATACAGGAAATGTTTCAACGCCCAATATTGTCTTGATTTCAAATGGCAATATAACTGCATTGGATGGCGGTTTGGATTTTGTTGTACACACGTTAACCTATCTGGATTTGGGCGTGGGAAATTTACCAACGCTCTATGCAGGCGGGGCGTTAGAAACCGACAGTAATTTTCATACAAAAGGATTTTCTTCTTTTGATGGAATTTCATGGACTTCATTATCAAGTATAATGGGCGGAATACTGCCCCCAGTGGGAGGTAATGGCAAGGTGAGTAAATTATATACGGTTAACAATGATGTAATTGTCTGTGGAAACTTTGAATTTTACCCAATGTATGGCAATCACGGTAAAAATATTATCAGCATGAATACAGGCGCATTCGCTCTTGAAATTAATGATGATGTGAATGCTTTTGTTGAGTTCGATAACAAAAAAATTATCGGGGGAAACTTTACCAGCGTTGACAATGCAACGGTAAAAAGAATAGGTTATGTTGAATTGCCCACTTCTGTAAAACAGTTTTCTTCATTATACAACATGAAGGTGTTTCCTAATGTCGCTTCAGATAAAATTACAGTTGAAATTGATTATCCTAATCTAAGTAATCTTACCATTCATATAATCAACAATGAAGGCAAAGTTGTCAGAAGCGTTAATAATGTTTCAACAAACAAAACAGAGATTTCTCGTAACAGTTTAGCTTCGGGTTTATACTTCGTAAACGTTTCAGATGGAAACAGTACAATACTGCAAAGCAAAGTGCTTTTCGATTAAAATTGTTGGCTTTGATTCCATAAAAAAAGGTCTGAAAAATTTCAGACCTTTTTTTATTTGAAGGAATAAAGTGAAGGCAATTACTACTTTGCTTTTTCAGTTTTAGCTTTCGCTGCTTCATCCTGAGCGCTCTTCAATGCGCGTGGAATTTCAACCGAAGCAATTGGAATTTTGGGAGAATTAACAATCTCTACATCTGAAACCGGTATGTCGCGCACAAAAATAGATTTGCCTAAACCTAAATTATTTACGTTCACCTCTAATGTACCTGTAAGGTTTTCGGGAGTAGTGCGGATTTTCAATTTACGTACTTTTTGAATCAGTTTACCGCCCACTTTCACGCCTTCAGCCAGCCCTGTAAGTTTCAATGGAACTTCAGCAACAATTTTTTTACCCGGAACCAATTCCAAAAAATCAATGTGCATGATGCGGTCTGAAACCGGGTGAAACTGAATTTCCTTCACCAAAGTTTCATAGCTTTTGCCATCTACATTCACCTGAACTTTGAAAAAGTCGGGGTTGTAAACCAATTTTAAAAATGAGTTGTATGGAGCGTAAAAATTCACGTTGTTTTTGTTGCCATACAAGTTGCACAGAACCATGCCGTTGCGTCTCAAAGTTTGAGAGGCTTTTTTTCCTAATTCTGTTCTGAGGGTTCCCTCTAATGTTAATGTGTTCATGTTTATGAAATTTTAAATTGTTTATTTAAACGAAAAGTGAGTTAATGGATTTAAATTCGTATGCATTGCGAATAGCAGTAGCAAAAATCTGAGCCACCGAAAGCACTTTAATTTTATCTGTGGGCTTATCTTTTTTCAATGGAATTGTGTCGCAAACCACCAGTTCGGTTAACACCGATTCCTGAATGCGCTCGTATGCAGGTCCCGACATCACGGGGTGGGTAATCAGCGCGCGAACACTTTTAGCGCCTTTATCCATTAATAGCTGAGCGGCATTACAAAGGGTTCCGGCAGTATCAACGATGTCGTCAACGATGATGATGTTTCGGTCGGTTACATCACCAATCACGGTCATTGATTCTATTTCGTTGGGGCGTTTACGGTGCTTATCGCAAATAACCAGCCCCGCGTTGAAATGCTGCGCAAAAGTGCGGGCGCGATTGGTGCTGCCCACATCGGGCGAAGCAAACGTAATATCATCCAACCCTAATGCCTCTACATAACTGTTGAAAATAACAGAGCTGCTCAAATGGTCCACCGGAATATTGAAAAAGCCCTGAATCTGACCGGCATGAAGGTCCATAGTAACTAAGCGCGTGATGCCGGCAGTTTGCAGCAGGTCGGCTATCAATTTTGCTCCGATGGCTACTCTGGGGCGGTCTTTTCTGTCCTGACGGGCAAATCCGAAATATGGAATCACTGCGGTGATATATCTCGCAGAAGCACGCTTTGCAGCATCGGCAATCAGCAATAATTCCATCAGATTGTCTGAAGGAGGAAAAGTGGATTGAATAATGAAAAAGAAAGAGCCGCGAATAGACTCACGAATGGTGGGCTGAAATTCACCATCACTAAATCTGAGCACATCTAACTGTCCGAGAGGTTGACCGTATTTTTCGGCTATATCCTGAGCAAGATACCGGGAATTGCTACCTGAAAATATTTTGATTTCTGATTCCATCGAGTGTTTACCTCTACTTAATCTTTAGTAAGGGCTGCAAAGGTATAAAAATTTTTCAGGGATGAAAATTTTTCAAGAATTACCTCACCAGAGTTACACTTCCTTTTGCCAATTTTTTATCGCCATCAAGGTAAGTAACCACCACATGATAAGTAAACACTGCCGGTCTTTGCAATTCGCTTTTATAAAAACCGTCCCAACCGAAATCAATATTAAATGATTCAAATACCTTTTCGCCCCAGCGATTAAAAATTTTCAATTCTATTTCTTTGGAACCGGGCGCATATATGTAAAACACATCGTTAACTCCATCACCATTTGGAGTGAAGGCGTTAGGGACATAAAGAATTTTTTCAAATTCCACTTCAATCAGAATGCGGTCGGAAGCAATACAGCCGGCAGAATCTATCAGTGTAACTTCATAAGTAGTAGTTTCTGTTGGAGAAGCTATCGGATTCGGACAATCGGAACAATTCAGCCCAACAGAAGGCTGCCACTCATAAAATGGAATGCCTCTCACGGTGTTTGGAATATCGGTTGTAATATCTACAGAATTTCCAAATCCTATTTTAGAACTGTCGGGGGCAGCAGTGATTGAAATGGGAAGTGGCTGAGAAACAGCAATGCTTTCTGATGCCGAACAGTTGTTAGCATCACTAACCACCACTGTATAGTTGCCCGAGCCGATTCCTGATGCTGTTGAGTTGTTTTGAGCCGGGGTGGTATTCCATGAATAAGTATATCCGGGAGTTCCGCCAGAAACAGTTGCCGTTGCGCTGCCGCTCTCTTCACCAAAGCATCGCGGTTCTTCTCCAAAAACAGATACCACCAAAACAGGTGGCTCTGCAATAATAATGGTTGCCGAAGCCAAACAGTTGTTTTCATCTAATACATCAATAGTGTAAGTTCCGGCAATTAAGCCGTTAAAAAGTGTACTCTGCTGAAATGCGCCTCCATTAATTGAATAAGTATAATCAGGCGAGCCTCCGGTAGCGCTTACGGAAACTTCTCCGTCATTAAACTCAAAGCAGGAAACATTCTGCGATTGAAGCGCAATTTGTAATTCGGTCGGTTGTGTTACAGTATAGGTTGCTTCAGCCGAACAGGAAGTGGCATCTGTTACGGTAACGGTATAACTGTTTGCTGCCAAGTCAGTAATAGCATTTCCGCTGAGCGTATTCGACCAATTGATAGTATATGGAGTGGTGGTGCCGGGCACTCCTCCCGAAACAGCAATACTGATGCTGCCATTTGTGTTTCCAAAACACGAAATATTATTGATGGTTTCAGTAATAACAATCTCATCAGGAGAAGTAATGGTAATGGTTTCGGTTAAAGCACATCCATTGGTATCTTCAACCGAAACAGTAAAAGTGCCTGGAGACAAACCGTTTCTTACAGGAACATTTGACGCAATATCGCTCCATATATAATTATAGTTGGGAGTTCCTCCTGATGCATTAATAGTGATGCTTCCATCATTAGCGCCAAAACAGGTTACATTTTGAGAAGAAACCGAAACAGAAAGAGGCGTGGGTTCTGTAATTATAACGGTTTCGGAAGCTGAGCAACCAATGCTGTTTTCCATTTCAACAGTATAAGTTCCTTGAGTAAGATTGTCGAAAACAGTAGATGTTTGTGGAGCGCCACCATTCAGGCGGATGGTGTAGGGCAATGTTCCGGCTATATCTACAACAGATATGGAGCCATTTGCTGCACCATTACAATCAATCATCTCAACATCAAGATTAAAATCAATTTCTTCAATAGCTAAACTTATTTCGCTGTAATCGCTCACGCAACCGGAAGGAGCATCTGTATCGGTAACATAATACGTGTATAGTCCCGGAGTGCTTTGACCGGTATTATAGGTGTTGCCTTGTCCAACGAGATTATTATTGGAAACAGGCAAACCGCTGTGCCAACTTACATTAGCTCCCGAAGCGGTTAAATCAGGAACGGGGTCTCCAAAACAAACGGCTTCGTTAGTTACATTCGGAGGCAATACTTCATTAGCTATGGTTAATGAAACGGGTTCGGCAGGTCCCTCACAACCCTCAACGCTCACTTGCCTTAAGTAATAAGTATAAACACCCGACTGAGTAACCCCTGTTACAAAAACATTCCCTGTAAATACAAGACTATTAGGAACCAAAGTGATGTTGTTGAACCACTGCACATTGATTCCGGTTGCCACTAAATCGGGCACTGATTCTCCAAAACAAATGGCTTCATCCGAAACTAAAGGGACATCGGGCAGGGTATCAACTAAATAAGTAGTGGATGACACCGGGCTTTCGCATCCGGTAATCGGGTCGGTTTGGCTGACATAGTATGTGTAAAGCCCCGCTTCTAAAGTATCGGGAGGCAAATATGTATTACCGGCATTCACCCAATACAAGAGGTTCAAACTCGAATCGGAATACCATTGAGGATTGTTACCGGTAGAAGTTAGCGCAACACTATTTCCTTCACAAACTCTGCCATCGGTAAGAACAGGAGCAAGAATAGGATTTGGTTGGGTGAGCGTAATATTGCCGGATGATACACATCCCTCGGCATCGGTAACCGTTACGGAATAGTTTCCTGCCGGAACATTAAATAAATCTTCGGTAGGCGAGCCGTTGGACCACAATACCGTGAACGGTGGTGTTCCACCGAAAATAGTGAGGTTGATGCTTCCGTTGGAAAGTCCGTGGCAACTGATATTGTATCCGCCCGGATAGGTAGCAGAATTGAGCAATGTAGATACATCGGGCGTAGCAATCACCGAAACACTTCCTACAGCTCCGCATCCGGTGGCATCTGTAACGGTAACCGTATAAGTGCCCCCGGGCAAGCCGTTTATTACAGGAGTATTGAGGTTGTTATAACTCCATTGATAAGTATAGTTCCCTTGTCCTGAATATGCCTGAACCGAAGCCGAACCATTATTGCCTCCACAATAAGAATCTTGTGCATTCATAACCAGAAAAATAGAATCCGGCTCTGTGATATTGTATGATAAAATTCCCTGACAATTATTGGCATCAGTTACAGTTACTAAATAAGTGCCGGGCGTAGCAATGCCTGTTCGGTTTGGCGAATTAGGTCCGGGTGGAGACCACTGATATGTAGTTCCTGCCGGAGGCGTTGCTCCGTTTAGTCGAACCGTTATAGTGCCATTTGCCGCACCTCTGCAAGTGATGTTGGTTCCCGTTATGGTATAATTAGGCGCCCCCACATTCCCAATATTGACTCGTGCCGAATCTGAACAACTATTTCCATCCCAGACAGTAACCATGTATGAACCTGCCGATAATCCTGTGGCAGTGGCACTTCCTTGCCCATTACTCCAATTATAAATATAGTTGCCTCCCGAACCACCGGTTACCACAGCTGTAGCGCTTCCATTCGATTGTCCGCAATTGGCATTTGCCGCATTGAAGCTTATGTTGATTTGTGGCCGTTGCTGAATGATTTGTGTGCCAACAGTTGATGAACAGCCGGAAGAATCTGTAACCGTTACGGTATATGAACCTGCCGAAAGATTATTAATGGTAGGCGTGAATCTGGGCGGAGAAGTGTTCCAAACATAACTTAGAGGACCAAACCCTCCTGTAGCAACAGCAGTAATGGAAGCATCATTTCCCCTATAACACAATACTGCCGAGGTGGTGGAAAAATTCAAATCAATAGCGCGGGGCACAAATACCGAATAGGCAAAACTGCTCGAAGAAAAAATAGGGCAGGCATCATCGGTAACGGTGGCAATGAAGGTATTTAAGCCTCCATCGTTTGGTCCGGGTGTCCAGCAGAAATTCGAAGTAGGAAACGGGCTGCCCGATGAAGTAAATGTTCCTCCGGGAATACCGTTGTTCCAAGTAACGGTAAGGCTTTGACCCGGATCGGGGTCGAAGCTGGAAATGTTGAAGCATACATTATCTCCGGGGCAGGCAAATGTTTGAAATTCATTGGTTCCATTAATACCTGAAAGCGTAGGAGCAACATTGTTACAGTTAATTACTATGATTTGCATGTCTCTCATGGTAGAGCCAACAAATTCACCATTATCATATTCCTGAACCAAAACGGTTACTACTGCCTGTTGAATGGCATTCGGAATAAAAGCCAATTGACCGGTTTGAGTATCGAAACTAAATCCTGAAGAGTTTGCCAAAGGATTGTTGGTGTTGAAATTGTTTCTGTATGGAATATTTACCGCACCATTATCTAATGGATTAATATTGCTGAACACCAAATCGTTGCCATCTATATCTACGGCTCCGTGGTTAAAATAAAATTGCTGATTGTTGCATATATACGGAACAGGCAATGTTGTAAAAACGGGAGAGTTATTACACCTTCCATTAGTATTGTTCACTACCGCCTGAATATATATCTCTCTGTTTCCGGGATTGCTGAGATTGGTTATAGCATTGTTTCTGCAACAAAGCGTGTAGCTGAATGTCCAGTTGGCACAGGGTCCCGATAAAGTTATTATTCCCTGATAAACATATTGTTCTATACCCGGAAATGTACCTCCCTGACAACGAGATGATGACTGCTGGCTTGGACAAATAGGCGAAACTTCCGTGAAAGATATTCGTGGTAAAGTAACATTTGTGGTTGAAGCACAGGAGCTTGAAATTCTTATAGAAACGCTTGTTGGAGCAGATATACCGGCACAATCTCTGTATAAATTCAGTGTTACTCTGTATTGATTATTTCCAAGGCATTCATAAGAAAAATCTGCCCCTACAGCATGAGTGGCATAAAGTTTTTCTGTTAAAAAAAACAATGCGGCAGTCAGTATTAAAAACCACCTCAACAGTGATTTTAAAATAACATTAGCGTTATTCATATCTATAGACATCATTTGAGCGGTTATGAAGATAGGAATTAATGGCAAAATGGCACAAATAAATAAGAAATAACACAGTTATTCGATTAGCATGATTTCTAATGAAACCAGTTATTCCCATACCAAATCGGCAGCTATTGCATAGTGGTCAGAATACGGATTATCGAAAATAGTATGCTTCTTGGCAGAAAATTTTTTGTCGTAAAGTATATAGTCAATTCTCAATCCGGGAATTTTTCCTGAAAAAGTGGCCCCTATGCCGAAACCCGCTTCAACAAAACTGTCGCGCATATTTTTTGAAAGCGTTCGGTAAGTATAGGAGTTGGGTGTTTCATTAAAATCGCCACATAATATCACCGGATGCGCAGCTTCTCTGATGTGCGATTTGAGTTTATCTGCCTGTCCTGCCCTTCTGATAAAACTATACTTCAGTTTTGTAAAAATATTATCCACAGCGCCCCACTTAATGGTATCATATATCTGCTCTAAACTTTCCAAATCTTCCAGACTCAAATGAATGGATTGTAAATGGCAGTTGTAAACTTTTACCATTTTATCATGCGCAAAAATATCGCTGCAAATAGCCAGATTGTGAAGTGCATCCGGAAAACGTATAGCTTCCTTTCTCCTGATGGGAAATTTTGAAAAAGTGGCAATGCCCCACTTATCGGAACCTTTGGTTGAATAGGTTACTTCCACATGAGAAAACGGATAAATAACTTCCAGCTTTTGCAACATATTAAAAGCTTCGGTATTGTCTGAATAAAACTCCTGAAGGCACACCACATCTGCATCTGCATCAATGATGGTCTGCAAAATTTTTCTGCTTGTTTCTTTATTTTTCGACCAATTGTAGAGGTCGAAAACTTTTACGTTATAAGAAAATACTGTAAGACTTGTTTCGGGTTTTTTTTCAGATTTTCCGGAAAAATTAAAAGCGAAAAAATGATATAAACTATACCCGCTGAGCAACAAAGCCGATAATGAAATGAGCGAATACTTGGGCTTTATAACCAACCAAAATATCAACCAGAATAAAACAAAAAATAAAACTATAGGAAAGGCAAGTCCAAAAAATCCCATCAACCAAACTCGTTCTGGACTGATAAATGGAGCGGAGGCGGAAAGCAGGTATAAAAAAACGAAAACACTGTTGAGCGTTAACAGAAACCCTTTAGTGAAATTGCGCAGCACAATTCAAAATTAATACTGTTGCAGCGAATATTCGCCTGAATATAAAATGAGCACAACTACTTTTCGGTTTGAAACAACTTGTCCCAAAGTGTAGTAGTAAAGCCAAATTTTTTATCGGGGTCGGTGAAGTGATGTTTCAGATGGTGCTGCTTCATGATTTGAAACCACTTATTCTTGTAATGATAGTGGTGCGCGGCATAATGATTCCAATCATAAAAAAGATAGCTTGCCACCAGTCCGCTAAAAAAAGCATCGGCATATAAAACGCCCATCAGCCATAAGGAAAGCAAATAAAAAAGCACGCCTCCCGGAATGGTTACAGAGGGCGGCAATACAATTCTGGTTTTATCATTCGGATAATCGTGATGCACCCAATGAGCCGCATACACAAATTTTTTTCCGAAATCTGAAGTAGGCTTATAGTGAAATAGAAATCTGTGTATGAAGTATTCCAACGATGTCCAAAATACCAAAGCAAGAAGCCACAAGCCGACAAAAGCCCACCAGAAAATACCCGCCACAGCAAATGCCCGATAACCGAAAAACACAATTACAGGAATAAACAATAAAAACGGAACCACCGGATGGCAACGAGTCAGTCGGTCTATCCACTTGTTATATGAGAGCGGAGGAGACTCTTCATGATCCGACTTATAAAGCGAGCTTTTCGACATCAATCAAATATAGCAAATCCGCATTCAGGGGAATAAAACAGAACTATCGCCATAACTCAAAAAGCGAAAATCGTTTTTCAGAGCATAGTCATAAACTTTTTTCCAATCGCTGCCAATAAAAGCCGCTACCAACAGTATCAATGTTGAGCCGGGCTGATGAAAATTGGTTACCAATGCTTTACACATACGAAACCTGTACCCGGGCATAATAAAAATGGAAGTGCTGCCCGACAATTCGTTGAACCCGTTTGCATTCATATATTTTATCAAGGCATTTATTGATTCAGATGCTTCAGGAAGATTGGAGTTGTTTTGAAATTGATAAGGATGAAGTTTTTCGATATGCGAATGGAACTGCTCCTTCATTATTAACTCGCAACCCATCCAATACAAACTTTCTAAAGTGCGCATGGAGGTGGTTCCAACCGGAATAATATTTCCGGTGTGTTGCAATAATTTTTCAAGAAAAGATGTAGTAACTGAAAATTGTTCCGAGTGCATTTCGTGCTTGCTTACATCATCCATTTCTTTCACGGGCTGAAAGGTGCCTGCGCTCACATGAAGTGTCAAAAAATCTTTTTCGATACCCTTAGCTTTTAAACTTTCGAAAACATCGTCAGTGAAATGTAAGCCCGCGGTTGGCGCAGCTACAGCGCCTTCTTGTTGGGCATAAACGGTTTGATATTGTTCTTTATCTGATGGCTGAGCAGCGCGTTTCAAATACGGAGGAATAGGCAATTCTCCTGCAATTTGAATTACTTCGGAAAAAGTAAAATCTCCGCTCCATTCCAACGCTACTTCCATTGCTGCTCTGTTAACCAATGTTGCCCGAAGTAAAATATTTTTACCCCCTTCAACTATTGTTGCCGAAAGTATTTCCCCGTCTTTCCATTTTTTCAACCCGCCAATTAAACATTTCCAAACTATTTTTTCCTTTTGTTGCATTGCTAAAGCAACAATATTGGTGGGTGTAAGAGGTTCCAATAAAAACAATTCAATCCAACTGCCGCTTCCTTTTTGAAAAAACAATCTGGCAGGAATCACCTTTGTGTTATTAAATACCATCAGCGTTTTTTCGGGAAGCAATTCTGGCAACTGCGAAAACGGGCAATGAGAAATATTTCCGTTTTGATAGATTAATAATTTTGAACTGTCGCGGGGTGTTACCGGAAACTTTGCAATGCGCTCATCGGGAAGTTCGTATAAAAAATCGTTTAAAGAAATTTTTGGAGCGTTCATTCTAATCTTTTCAAAATATCTGCCACCATTTTCTTTTAGGCAAGGCAATATATAATCCATCTTCTCTCACTTCGGTGGGATATGTTTTAATAAAATATCCTTCGCCCGAAGTGTTTTTTCCGGTTTGCAAATTGAAACGAATGCGATGCACGGGGCAAACCAAATTTCCTTCCTTATCGCACCATCCATCGCCCAACGCTGCATTGGCGTGTGGACAGTTGGGTTGTGTTGCAAAATACTTCCCTTCGTGAAAAGCAATGCAATACCGCTGGTCGTCCACACGCACGGTTCGGGCATCAGATTCTTTCAGAAAATCTGAATGCAGTTCTGTTCTATCAATAGCTTTTAACCAGCGGGGCATCAAAAATTATTAGGTCTGTTTCAATAAATATTCTTTCAACTCTTTATAGTCGGCATTCATTTTTTTAGAAACATTTTTTCCATTGGCAGCCTCCTGTAAAGCATTCGGAATTTTGATTTTTACACGCAAAGTTTTTTCTACCACATCCATAAACTTTGCCGGATGTGCCGTTTCAAAAAAAACACCTGCAACATCATTTTCATTTTTCAGATATTCTTTCAATGCCAGATAACCCACTGCGCCATGCGGGTCTAAAGTGTAGTAGTATTCCTGAAAAACTTCTTTCATGGCGGCACGGGTTTCCTCATCGCTGAAAGCATATCCTGCCAAATCGTTTTTCACTGCATCGTAGTCATGATTATACAGGTGCATGATGCGGCTGAAATTGCTCGGATTGCCAACATCCATTGCATTTGATATGGTTTGTTGCGATGAGCGGGGAGTATAATTTCCGGAAGAAAGATATTGCGGAACGATATCGTTCGCATTGGTAGCCGCGATGAATTTGTGAATAGGTAAACCCATTTTTTTTGCGAACAATCCGGCAGTAAGATTTCCGAAGTTGCCGCTCGGCACACAGATGGCAACTTTTTTTGCTCTACCGATTTGAGCGGTCAAGCGACCATAAGCATAGAAATAATAAAATGATTGCGGTATGAGTCGCGCAAGATTTATTGAGTTGGCAGAAGCCAAGGAAATTTTTCCCGATAAATCTTCATCGGCAAATGCCTGTTTCACCAAGCGCTGACAATCGTCAAAAGTGCCGTCAATTTGTAATGCCGAAATGTTGTTGCCCAAAGTAGTGAGTTGTTGCTCCTGAAGAAAACTCACTTTTCCCGAAGGATAAAGAATAGTTACTTTAATATGCGGCACATTCAGAAAAGCATTGGCAACGGCACTGCCCGTGTCGCCCGAAGTAGC
>CAZFFP010000068.1:0-5705 GCA_964518215.1 uncultured Chitinophagaceae bacterium | reverse complement strand
ACCAAAGCGCAGGGTTGAGCAAGATTAGTTTCGTGATAAAATTTTTCGGCTTCCAGATAAGTGGTGAAAACGCTAATATTTTTTTCTTTCAGAAAAGCCAATGCTGCTTCGTTGGAACACACCACCACCTGATTGCTGAACACACAACCTAAGCTCGAACGAATGACATTCGGATTGAACACATCAGTTTGTTGTTGACAAAGCAACACGGCATCAACACCCGCAGCATCGGCAGTGCGAAGCATAGCGCCAATATTGCCGGGCTTCTCAATGTTTTCCAAAACGAGAACCAACGGATTTTCCGACAGTTGAATATTGTCGAGCGATTGGTTTTTGACAGTGGCAATGGCAACCAAACCAGATACGTTTTCGCGGTAAGCTATTTTCTCATACACTTCTTTCGAAACAGAAATTTTTTCGGCACTAATGTTTTCGATATCGAATGCATAAGCGGCATCCAAATTTTTCTGAAGCGCTTCACAGTAGAAAATAGTTTGAAAAGCAAATCCTGCCTGTAGCGCCAAAAATATTTCGCGCTGACCTTCTATTACAAACAACTGCTCTTCTTTTCGGGCAGATGCTTTCTGTAATTGTAAAACCTGTTTTATTCTGGGATTTTGTAAACTGGTGATGTGCAGCAACATGGGTGTAAAATTCAACATTAGCAGAGCAAATATCAAATTCCGCGCAACATTCTGTTTTTATTAAACAAAAATGCCGGACTTGGTAAGCCCGGCATTTAAGAAATAGTTTTTGGCAATAATTATCTGTCGAACATTACGCGCTTGTATTTGCCGAGTTTGTTTTTAGCAAAAGGATTTTTTTCTAGTAAGAAGGCTTTTCCGATTACATAACTCACCGAAAAGGTAGTAAACAAGAATCCGTCTTTTCCTCCGGGATTACCGCGCATTTCACCGGGAGCGGTAATTCTGCCGTATCTGTTTTCAGGGTCAATTTCGGGCGAGCGTCTGGAAAGCTCATACACCATTTTTCCTCTTTCGGCACCATGAAATGCATAGATGTCATTTTTATCAGGGTAATTAGTGCTTACATCATCAATATAATCGGTGAAAGTAAACCTGTGTCCAAATTCGAGGGCAATAGTAAACTCTCTGGTAACATTAAACTTCACACCCAAACCCACCGGAATAGAGGGTTGAATCAATGAATACTTATTACCTCTTCCGGGCATGCCTTGTCCTTCAGTTCCCAAGGGGCGCAAGCGTACCCACTCGCCATTATACTCGGCACGGGGGTCGAACCAGAAAAATCCTATGCCTGCCATGATATATGGAGCTACTCTGTATTTGACACTACCTGCCGCATAAGGCATTAAATGAATTTCACCGGTTACAGCTACTTCGAGCACGTGAGATTTGAAATGCAAATTACGGTAGTTGCGAAACCAGTTGTTGTCTTGAACTTCTTTATAGTCGGTCATGCGGTCATCACCGGCTAAACGCCCATACATAATGGATGCTTTTACAGAAACCCACGAATTGAATCCATGTCTGTAAAACGCACCGAATGCCGGGCGCCACATAGACGATTCTATGTCGCTGAAATATAATTTTCCGTTCGATTCTTTTTTGCCAAGGTCGCCTAAAAAGTTGGAGGTTCCGCCACTCACACCCAATTCGCGTGTTTGTGCTACAGCCGATAATCCTGCAAAAAATAATACAATCATTAAAATAGAAAGCCTCTTCATGTCTGAAATTTTTCTTTCGAAATAGAATAGTTAGTCGCAGTCTGTTACGAATTCAGAGCGAAAAGGTTACGGAAAACTGAATTATTAAGACTATCGTGCAGCGAAGAATTTCAAATCATAGCATTTTGGTTGCGCAGGTTCTTTTAATACTTTTGATTTTAAATCGTAGCGGATGCTACTACTAGCGGGGTAATTATTCTTTAGTAAATTTTGCCATATAGTTTTGATAAAAAATAGTAAGCTGATTGCCGTTGATGCTGTATGATGTGGCGTTATTCATAGCATCTAAATAAGAACTTACCCAACGATAGCCCTGCCATTCTGTTGAAGTTCTATATACCTCCATGTCGATTTGTTCAAATTCTTTCAATTCAAAAACACCTTTCCCTTCCACGGGTTTGGAAACATAATCGAATGTTAACGAATTGTCTTCATTAAAGGTAGTGATGATACGTTTTGCCTCTAAATCTCCGAAATAAAAGGTATCAATTACTGTGGCAGTTTGAGCAGTTATGTGCATAATGCTATCTAACCGCCATGTTCCATAAAGCTCAGGATTTTTTAAAATTTCAGGTTCTTTTTCTTTTTTGCAACAAGAAGAAAGAATAGCTGCAAAAGTGATAATTACAATATATTTCATAATGGGCTATTTGCTTATGACAAATCTTTTATGCTGCTTATGTTTTCCGGTTTGAAAATTCAAGATGTATAGTCCTGATGAAAGGCTGCTTACATCTGCTTCTAATATTTGAATATCGCTTACTTTTTTATTGAAAACCTGATTGCCTACTGCATCAAATATTGAAATTTCGGCTGTTTCATTTTCGCCCAAAGTGTATTCAATATTTAGCTTTTGACTTGTTGGATTTGGGAAAATGTTGAGATAGTATTGAATAGAACTTGCAACAGCATTTTCATAAGTTTCATTAGGTATATTTTTGTTTGCTGGAGGAATCACTCTCGGAATGCAATTTCCAATGCGAGCTTCTAAAAATGCACCAGCCTGTGTTTGAAAGCCCGGTAATAACTCTACCATTTGTCCTGCTACCATTTCTACTTGTGCAGTGGCATTAATAACACTGCTTGCTTGTATTATATTTTCTGCCTGAAACTCTCCACCGTTATTTATAGGCGCATTGATGACCAATGTTTCTACACAAGCATCAAAATATCCGCCTTCTATTTGTTGTGCATCTGTGTTAATAGGATCGAGCCAGTCTCTTAATCTTCGGGTCGCTTGTTGTCCGTTATTCCATGAAACCGAAAGACGACCGTAAACCACTTCTTGATTGGCTGGTTCATCACATTGTTGCAACCCACACTGCATAGGCCCAAAAAGTTGTCCTATTATTCGAGAATTTGCTGAGAACAGTGGCGACCCCGATGATCCAGGTTGTTGCACAGAAAATCCATTTGGTGTTGTTTGCCAATTAATTTCCCAATAATTAGCAGGTGTTTGTGAACAATTACTGTTACCTATGGGCGTGATATTATATGTAGATATTTTTTTTATATCTCCGCGTGGGTGATGAATGCCTACTCCTCCCGCAGGCGGATTATTGGTTCTATCCCAACCATTGAAAAACACAGGTTGTGGCATTTGTAGTGCTAAGGGAGACTCGGTCAAGCGAAACAATGCAAAATCCGAAGCATTATTGTTTGCTAATAATACTGCCCCGTTTGAAGTGAACTGTTGCGGTTCATTTTGAGGATTAGCACAATTTGCAGATTCATAATTCCAGATAAATGAAAAAGTGCTTAAATCTGTGTTCCCTTCAGCATCAAAATTGATAATTCCGTCTCCGTCAGTGTCCAAACAATGGTTTGCAGTTAAAAACAACAGATCGCCATCATTATTAGCGTTATTTATCAATGACCCAGAACACCATCTTACTCCTCCAACCATGAAAAAAGCCACTCCTCTCTTTTCATCTTGCCAATTGTTTCCTTCGGGGTTACAATTTACATTTACCTGACAATTGCCTGAATCTCCAAAATCATCCACTTTATTCGCCTTAGGTGCAGGTTTCATACTTCTATAACCATGAACTATTCCTGAAATATTAATGATGCTTTTGCTTTTTGATTCAACGGGTTCAAAATATTCAATTATTATACGTTCAGAAAAAACTAAACCTGTTGCAAAGCCTCTTGGATTAGCATCTGTGCCTTTGTTGTTTTGGTGTGTAAATCCGCCTATGCTATGTTTTTTGTCTTTTGAATATACATACATTACCCCTTTTTCAGGCAATCTGAATTTGCTGAATGTAAGATTTACCGATTGTGCATTGGGGCAATGTATTTCTAATTGCCACAATCTGCTGCCATCTTCCAGTTCTGTCCATATCCCTGAATTATCAAGAGTAAGGGTTACTTCATGCTTGTAGCCAAATCTTGGCGGCAAGCCGGTTTGCTCATCGGCTTCATCTTCGTCTTTTATCTTTTGCATATCAAGCAATGGCATTCTGACAATTGGAATGTCTGCATCTGTTTTAAAGGTGTTATCCCATGCGTAGGGCGAGCCGCCAATGTTGATTTGCGCGTATGATTTTATTGAAAAACACAACATCATCACAGCACAAAAAAATATTTTATATGAGTTCATTTTGTTTCAATTAAAGTTTAGTAAAGAAAATTTTTCTGTTGTCATTAGTAATGATGAACAAGCGAGTGTCATTCACCTCATATTCTTCTGCGTTTTTCATGGTTTCAAGGTATAAATCGAGCCAAGGCCCGTTTGGCCAGCCGCCTCTGTCTGTTCTTGCAATAGAAATGGTTATTCCCCTATTCCTTTGTAGTTCATAATTTCCTATTCCACTTGAACCGCTATTATTAAACTCAATACGGGTTGAGTTAGGTTGAAAAATGGTAATTATTTCAAAAGGTGTTGAGTTATTTATAATCCCCGCAGTTGTTTGAACACTATCCATTCTCCAATTACCCACAAAGGCGTTTTCAAATTCTTTTACTTCCTCTTTTTTGCAGGAGAGTAGCAAAAGGGAAAGCATGAATGAAACAAGAATAATTGCAACGTGTTTCATAATTACCGTTTAAAGTTTAGTAAAGAAAATTTTTCTGTTGTCGTTGGTAATAATGTATAGGTGGGTATCATTCACCTCATATTCTTTGGCTTTGTTCATCGCTTCTATATATAATCCTAACCAAGGTCCGTCAGGAGCAGGAAGAAAATCTCCACGTTGAATGTCAATTTCTATTCCCTTGTTTTTTGAAAGCGTATATTTTCCAAAGCACCCCATTCCTCCGTATTGAGCCGATATATTATTGGAGTTTGCAGTAAAAGTAGTAATCACATTTCCTAAAGAATCAGGTTTGGTTTTTGACAATCCAGTATTTTGGTCTTTAACGGATACAAATTTCCAATTGCCTACAAAAGCGTTTTCAAATTCTTTTACTTGTTCTTTTTTGCAAGAAAAAAGAAAAACAGTAAAAACAATGTTTAAATAAAGTATCTTTTTCATAACCATCAATTTTTTAGTGATTCAATTTCTTTTTTCATTTCAATAAGATACAACGTTAATTCCTCTACTTTTTGTAATAGCAAGCGATTCATTTCGCCTGTATCTATACCATTCTCTAACACTTCTTTTTCAGAAGGTATTTCGGGTAAATGTTTGTGTTGTTTTATAAACGAAGCTAATTCGTCAAGGGTTGCCAGTTTATAATTTTCATTAAAAACATGGTCAGCCCAATTTGCCGTTTGCACAACCACACGCTTGGCAACTATATCACCATCTACACCCAGTTGATAATTATTGAATGTTCCAGTAGGCGCTTGGGTCCCTATTACCAATTTTCCCAATACTTGCATAATATTACTTGCTCCGCCACCAGTTCCCGGTTGAATGATAAGTCTTCCATTTGTGGGATTATCTCCAATAATATGTCTAACTCCTGCTACATTTCTTTTAACAAAAGTTATAGCGTTATGAAGCCCAGAGGAATTATAAGAAGAAATTAATTCTATAGAGCCATCATT
>CAZFFP010000067.1:0-21097 GCA_964518215.1 uncultured Chitinophagaceae bacterium | reverse complement strand
AGTTAGACCTAATTTGTTTTTCAAATTCTGTCCAACTTTACAGGGGGCTAAGACAGTTTCGGTTGTAGTGATAAAGTTACAATGTTGTATAGTGTAAAAGTATGGACTGAAATATTTTTGATTTAAGACAAAAAAATCTTTTTTTATGTTTTTGCTGTTTTTTTTGATGCTTATCAAGGGAAGTAATGATCCCTAAACCACCTATCAAACAGCCTGAAATAGTCGAAAATACAAGCGTTTCAACACATTTTAAAAAAAATATTTCATTCAAATATCCACAAAAAATCAAACTATAAAGGGGTAGTGCTATAGTTATAAATAATTGATAGCCAAATACTTATAACAAAATGATATGGTGCTTAATTGCTCGAAACCCTTACTTATCAACAGTTTCAACAGTAATATAGCTTGCAGAGCATTTGTAAAAATAGGCGAAGCATCTAAATTTGGTTGCGTAATACATTTCATTCACAACAAAATTTTAAACCATGAACAAAGGCGAATTAGTAGATTTCATCGCATCAGAAGCCGGTTTGACAAAAGCACAAGCCGGAGAAGCACTTAACGCAGTAACCACTGCCGTTCAAAAAACTTTGAAAAAAGGCGACAAAGTAACTCTTGTAGGCTTTGGAACTTTCTCAGTTACAAAACGCGCTGCAAGAACCGGTCGCAACCCTAAAACAGGAGCTGCCATCAAAATCCCTGCAAAAAAAGTGGTTAAGTTTAAAGCAGGAAAAGAGTTCTCTTCTAAAATGTAGTATTCATTTTAAAAAGGACTTCTTAAAAAGAACAAGGAGGCTGTCTCAAAAATAGAGTTCAGCCTCTTTTTTTATTTAAAGTTGTATTGACTTAATGAAGTAATTAGTAGAGAAGATCTCCTTTCTTGGATTGAGTTTAGTAGTTGTGTCTCTAAGGATTGTTAATGAAATCGTGAGCCTTTTGCTTTTAGGAGACTAATCCCCACTTCATTCTCAGTGCGTTCATGTTTCAGCATTATCCGAGTTGCGATTCTACATTGTCCTCACACATTCTCACATAAACATTTCACATATAATCAAGCAGGTGGCAATTTTTCATAGCTCCTATAGTTTTTTTAGTTGTAATTACTATGCACTTGCTGAAGTGCGTGTAAATTAAGGCTCCAGTGCGGTGCAAAAACTATTAATCCTACCCCCACCCACTTTTCTGCACACATTATCAATTATGTATTCTGAAAAATTCTAAAAACATTGCTTCTACAAGCGTTGCAGAATGTGGAAAATTTTATTCCCCTTTTCATGCCTGATTTTCACTTCTAAATTCTTTATTTTGAATTGGAGATTTAGCCGCTCCAAATATCCCTGAACCATTCAGATTTCCGATTATAATCAATACCAAAACCCTTGCGGGCGCTTGGTTTGGGGAAGTGTCTGCGGCTGTTAAAACAAAATAATCTATTCAAACTATTCATGAGCCAGCAACTTCACATACACCGCGTTGAACAAACCCTGCTGAGCACGCTGATGAGTATGGGCAGTCAGGATATTGTGGCAAGAAAAGTTATCAGAGCGGAGCATTTTCTTTCGGAGCAGCATCAATATATTTTTTCAGCCATTCAATATCTGGAAAACAATTTGATACCTGTTGACATACACACCGTTTACGAGCGATTGAAAAAATTAGAACAAACTGAGATTTTAGGCGGCAAGGAATATTTGCGCTATCTGGAACAATTGAAGGAAACGGCAGACAAACTTGAAACCTATACCGAAATGCTCACTGAAAAGCATTTAAGAAAAAGACTGAAACTAATGGGCGAACAAATGATACTTCAGGCTATGCAATCCGGAGTAAATGTGCGCTCTATTTTTCGCAAAAACATCAACGCTATGGAGCGTCTTCTTTCGCAAAACGATAGAGGAGCTATGAAAAGCCTGTCGGTGCAACTTTCGGGTATGTTGCAAAATTTTGGAAGGCAACAGCCGGTATCCAAAGCATACCTTACCGGAAACGCTGAGTTGGATGCGCTCACCGAAGACATACACGAAGGAACATTGAGCATTATTGGTTCGCGATCAGGCATGGGCAAAACCGGTTTGCTGTTGTATGTATTGGCTCAACTCGTCAATCACGAAAAGGTAAATGCCGCATTTCTTTCAATGTCGGATAGTGCCGGAAATATTGCTCAGCGCTGCAAATACATAGTGCATCAATTAAGCCATCACTTAAGCGAAGCGGAACAACTTTCCATAATGAATAAAATCACCAGCAGCATTTACATCAACGATGATTTTTCGCCTTATGCCGCTCAACTGAAAAACCAAAGCGGAAATTTTGCGCAGTTCGTGTTTCAAATAAAGTTTAATATCCACCAGCACCTGGTCGTTGCGCGAGCGACCAGTATGCAGTTTTTTTCCGGCATCACCGATGCGCTCGGTCAGTAATTTTTCTACCTGCGAATGCACATCTTCTACATGCGCTTCAATGGTGAATTCGCCATTTTCAATTTCCGTTAAAATGGTTTTCAAACCTGTATCCAATGCCTGATGTTCTTCTTTGAAAAGAATGCCAATTTGATGTAGCATGGCGGCATGAGCAAGGGAACCCTGCACATCAAACTTTGCCAAACGCATATCCCACTCACGGTCGTTGCCCACGGTGAAACGCTCGGTCATGAGCGAAGTGTCATCGTGGGTAAAATTTTGTTTTTGCCAGATTTTCATGTGTTCGATTTTTCAGGGTTAAAAGTATTTGGCACAAGTTGCTATCAACTTGACGAAGCCCGTTAATCCGTTTTCCAATTCATGCAGAAAAATAAACTCATCTGCGCTGTGCGAGCGAGCCGAATCTCCCGGACCGATTTTCACTGAAGGGTAGGTGAGCATTGCCTGGTCGAAAGTAGTGGGCGAGCCATACAAATCGATATTCAATTCGTGCGCAGCTTTCACTAACGGATGCTGCATATCAATAAACGAAGGTTTTATTCTTGAAGAGCGCATGGTAAATTCACTGGCAGTATGTTGGCGAATGATGCTCAACACTTCATCGTGTGTATAATGTTCGTTCAATCGGATGTCCACCGTGAAGCGACATTCTTCGGGAATTTGGTTGTGCGCCTGCCCTGCCTGTATCACAGTTACATTCATGTTCACTGCACCGAGCCACTCGGAGATTTTTTCAAACTGGAACGATTGCAGCCATTCGATGTCTTTAAGCGCAAGATAAATGGCATTGATGCCCTCATTGCGAGCGGCATGTCCGGCTTTGCCTTTGGCTATGGCATCAAGCACCATCAAGCCGCGCTCTGCTACTGCCATTTTCATTAAAGTGGGTTCGCCCACGATGGCAAAATCTATTTTTCCTAAATCAGATAATATACTTTATATGCCTCCCGTGCCCGAAATTTCTTCTTCAGCAGTGGCGGCAAAAATGATATTGAAAGGCAGATTTTCATTTTTATAAAAATGCAGAAAAGCTCCTAACAAACTTACTAAAGCGCCACCGGCATCATTGCTACCCAATCCGAATAATTTACCATCTTCTATACTTGGCTGAAAAGGGTCACGGGTATAGCCTTTGTTGGGCTTCACGGTGTCGTGATGCGAGTTGAGCAGCAGCGTGGGTTTGTTGTTATTGAAATGGAAATTCTTTGCCCAAGCATTATTTCCTTTTCGTTGAATGGGAATTTCACGTGCTTCTAAAAATGGGGCAATGGCATCTGCCGTTTGATTTTCTTCGCGACTGAAAGAAGGAAGGGAGATGAGGTGTTGGAGGAGGTTGGTGAATTGAGTCATTGGATATTTATCATTCTGCAAGATCTTAAAATGCGTACAAAATTACTTGAATGATAGTTAACATTAAGTTCCAAATCATAAATGTCAACGAGCCGCTTTTTTCAAAATATAACTATTCATTATATCCTTAGCCCACTCTTCTTCATAAGGAAATAAATTCTCTTTCAATATTTGCTCCACTTTCATTTTGCTTTTATCATTCGACTCTTGCGTAAACCTAAATAAATGATATAGCAGCTCGCTGTATTTTTTTAAGGGATCGAGTATATATGGGGTAATTTTTCCAGCACTATTTTGAATAAATTTTTTTGTGTTCTCGATGTAGTTTAAGAGTAATTGCCATTGTTGCGTTTCAAAATAGCACTTTAGCAACATGCGCCTAAGAGCAACTTCAGAAGAAAAGAAAGGCTTATTTATTTTAAGCAGAATAGCTATGGCATCAGCGAATTTTTTTTCGCTGATATTAATAGAAGCATAAACCATATTTACCGTTTCTTCAGCCGAAGATTCCGGAAGATGTTTTTTGTATTTATTAATAAAGGCAACGGTATCTTTTCTCCCCGATTTTCTGACTTTACTGTTAGAGAAATTCCAAAATGCTATGGGGTTCACTTTGTTTCCTTCGTCAAGAATCAGGTTATTTTTTTCACGAAGTAAAACCATTTCATCAAGTTCATTTAAAAAGAACTTATTTCCTTTCCAAGCTTGCGAAGAAGCAAACCCATGTAGTTCTACAATAGATGAAAGTTTGGCACTTCTGTCCATCAATTTTGAAAGCTTTATGAAATCGGATTTTACCTCTGCATACATTTCCTGATTTTCTGTAAGCAGCATTCTACAATGTTTCAGCCTGTATGCAACTAACGGATGGAGTTGTTTTTCGTTTTCGAGATAAAAATCTATTCTTCTTACATAGTATGTTACATCAAATTTATTTCCATGAACGGTGTAGCTGTTGTGCAGTTCGCCAATCAGAATTCCAAGTTCAGAAAGATAATAATCATCAAGGTTTTGAATTAATATTTCCAAATCGGCTTTTTTATAGAGCTTGTTGAGATTGCCGCGGAATTTTAAATTAAAATCGTTGCTGAATGTATTTTGAAACATTTTAAAATTCCAGAAGAAATAATCTGAATCGGGAAATTTAACTTTTGCCAATTCTTTCTTTCCATCATTAATGGCTTGTGATCCATGAATAAAAAGATTTTTTTCAGAATAAAACTTATTGTTCAACTCTGCTTTCAGAACAGTATTTTTTTTAAGCATTTCCATGGCGATGAACTGCTCGCACAATGTATATAAATCTGAAACCACATTACGCAATAGTGCTTCATTGTAGGGTTTGGTGCCAAATATTTTTTTAAAAACTTTTGACTTCTGAATTTTGGTTTCATTGAATTCAGGATATTCTTTATTCAGCAAATTAAAGAGCTGAATTACCCTTTTGGAATTATTGCAGTAAGGCGAGTGAATAAAAGTTTCAAATGTTTTTATTTCTTCTTCATTAAATTTTGCCAATAACTCTACCAGCTTTGTTTTTACCATACAGTTATAAAAATTAAGAAGCTACAAATTGAAATTTTTTTCCCAAAAATAGATGGGTTTTTCTACAATAATATTTTTTTAATAGGTTGAAATTTGAAACAAAATATTGCTACTATGAAAAACCTAATATTAATTATTGCTTTTAGCCACCTTCTTTTAATAACATTTGCACAAACCGGCAATTACCGTCTGAAAACTGAAGAGGGTTACAAAAAACATGACAATTCATTTGCCAAAATCGATTCTATTTACTTTAACTACCCTAACCCTTATGTAGGAGATATACGGGGAAATGATTTCAGCGAAATGCACAGCTTTTATCGCGATTCGGCCAATCAATCATTTTTGGAAAATGCTTCTAAAGCTGTTTTTGCATATGATGGCAATATGAAAGACACTACCCGAACTTATTATTATTGGAACGGAACTGTCTGGCAACTTGAGTCGAAATGGGTGAATCAATATAATGCCAACGGAGGACTAACAAACTCTTCAAGATTTATTTCCGACCAAGGAGGTTTGTTAGAAAACTACCGAATTGTTCAAACTTATAATGCTTCTGGTTTTACAATAGAAAGAACAGAACAGGAGCTGATAGCAGGCAACTTTGTAAATAAATCACAGCGTATTTATGGTAGAGATGCAGCAGGAAACCTTACCGAGTTTATTACTAAAAACTGGAATAATAATGCGTGGCAAAATGTTACAAGGGTAGTTAATACTTTTCAGCCTTCCTCTACACTTGTTGATACTGCTGCCCGCTTCGACTGGACAAATAATACATGGCGACCTTTAAGTAGAGATATTTATACTTATAATTCAAATGGGTTAATAACACTTCAATATCAGGAAACTTATAACACCAACACACAGATATTTGGCAACTACAGAAGAAATGAGAGTTCCTACAACACTTCAGGTAAAATTGCCCTCTACAGCGAATATTTTTGGATAAGCGGTAACTGGAAACTACTCACTGAAGTTACATTTATCACCTATACAGGAGATTTTTACGGACGTGCTACAAGGAAAGAGTTTGATTCAAACACCAATCAAATGGAAAATCGGCTCAGGTGGGACAACACTTTTAACCAAGATGGTTGGCGGATAAAAAATAGGCAATTTGAATGGCTGAATAATGCTTGGGAGGAAACCAGATTTATAGACTACACCTTTGAAGAGATTTTACTTTCGGGAGTATCGAAACTTGCAGAAACAAATACTTTAAAAGCTTACCCTAACCCTTTTCAATCCAATACAATATTAGAATTTGAAACACCTGTTTCGGGTATTGCCACCATTAAAATTTTCAGCACCACAGGTCAATTAGTAAATGAAACGAAATTGAACACCTCTCAAGGCACTAACAATTGGTTGTGGAATGGAGATGATAGCAATGGTATGGCACTACCTCAAGGAATGTATGTAGTTCAATTGCAAACTGCCAACCAAATAAACACTTTCAAACTAATTAAAAACTGAAAACCATGCGAATTAAAAATCTAACTGCGTTCCTATTGTTAACACTGTTTGCAACAAATGCCCACGCACAAATGCGATTGGTGAAAAGCAATAGTTTCAATTATGTAAATGATTCGTTGAACCTTGCATGGTATTTAGATTATGTTTACGGAAACCCGCAACAATTGTTTTATTCAGAGATGGCAAGGTTTACCAAAGATTCTACAGGTATATTTAATAATAATCAAAAAACTATTTACACTCGAGACTCAGAGGGAAGCGTTACTGAAAGCTTAAGATTGAGTTGGGATGGCACTCAATGGATAAATAGTAATAAACAAACCAATACTTATGATTTATTTGGCAATTCTATTCGCTATTCTTCATTTAATTGGGAATTTGGCAATTGGAAAGAAAATATTCGCGATGTAACAACTTATAATTCCAATAACCAACTCATTCAAGAGGTTCAGATGTATGGTTTTTTTCAAGATCCGCTTACCAATCATTCAAAAAACGATTACGAATATGATTTTGATGGAAGATTAATTAACCACATTATCCACTATTGGGATGATGTAAACAACAGATGGAATACACATTCAAAAAGAGTTTACTTGTATAAAGGAGCAACCTCCGTTATTGATTCATCTTTTGTTTATGGCTGGAACAGTAACCTGAATAATTATAATACAATAAGTAGTAAACAATACCTCTATAACTACAACGCTTCAAACCAGTTAATTGCCATTCTTGAACAAAACTATGCTAACCAAACATGGGGAAACATAAAAAAAGATGAATATCAATATCATAGTTCGGGTAAGCAATCTAGACATGCCCAATATATGTGGTATAACAATATGTGGAACTTTCAGGAAGAACAAGAAGAAGATTTTGATGCGCAAGGAAGGATTGCATTGAAGATTAGAATTACATACGATTCTATTCAAAATTTAAAAACCACCTACACTTATGCCAGCGACAGCTCACTGATTACAGAAAAATATGAAAACTGGGTGAATGGGGCATGGAAAAATAATTCTTTTTATGAGCACATTTATGAAGCAGTACAACAATTGCCATCGGCAGTTGCAGAGCTTACTGTCAGTAGTGCAAAAGCTTATCCCAATCCATTTGCTGTAAACACCATTATAGAATTTGAAACCCCTGTTTCGGGTATTACTAATATTAAAATTTTCAGTGCAACAGGTAAATTGGTAAATGAGACGAAATTGAACACTCGACTAGGCACTAACAATTGGTTATGGAATGGAGATGATACCAATGGTATGGCATTGCCTAAAGGAATGTATATAGTTCAATTGCAAACTGCCAACCAAATAAACACTTTTAAACTATTTAAAAACTGAAAATCATGCGAATTAAACATCTAACTGCGTTCCTATTTTTCACACTGTTTGCAACAAATACTAATGCACAAATGCGATTGGTGAAAACCAATTTAAACACTTACGTTAATGATACTTTAATGCTTTTGGGGTATCAAGATTATGTTTATGACAATCCGCAGCAGTTATACTATCCTGAAATGGCTTACTTTTTCAAAGACTCTACCGGAACATTTTTTAATAGCTTGAAAACTACTTATACAAGAGACTCGCAGGGAAATATTATCGAAGAAATCAGAGTGTCATGGGATGGTATTCAATGGATAAACCAAAGCAAACAAAACTATTTATATGATTCATTTGGCAACACAACATTCTACGCTGCATTTTCTTGGGAATTTGGCAACTGGAAAGAAGAAATACGCGATACAAGAGTTTACTCCTCATATAATCAACTCATTCAGGAAGTGCGAATGCAGGGATTTCAAACGCCTATTACCAATCACTCAAAACACGATTACGAATATGATATTGATGGCCGATTAATTAATCACTACCGCTATAGTTGGGATGATGTAAACAATATATGGTATGTGCCTTCTAAAAGAGTTTACCTGTATAAGGGCACAAGTTCAGATATTGATTCGTCTTATCTATATGGTTGGAGTGCCAGCCAGAATAGTTATCAACTATTCGAGCGTTATCTCTATAACTACAACGCATCAAACCAGTTAATTACAATACTTGTGCAGCGTAACCAAAATCAACAATGGGAAAACTTGAAAAAAGATGAATATCAATATCATAGTTCGGGTAAAATAGCTAAACATGAACAATACAATTGGAACAACAATGCGTGGATATTTATAGACGGGAAAGAAGAAGACTTTGATTCACAAGGTAGAATTATCTTAAAAATAAGAAAAGCATACGATTCTAACTTACAGCAGGCGGTAAACAATTTAAAAACCCTCTATACTTATGCTAGCGATAGCTCGGTAATTACAACAAAATATGAAAATTGGTCGAATGGGTTATGGATAAATAATTCATTGAATGAAGATATTTATGAGGCTGTTCAGCAAACATCAACGTCTGTTGAGAAACTTGCCACAATTAACGCAAAAGTTTACCCCAATCCATTTTCAGTAAACACCATTATAGAATTTGAAAGCAAAGAAGCTGGGCAAGCAACAATTCATATTACAGACAATACAGGCAGAATAGTTTTTGAGGAAAAGCAAAATATTCAACCGGGAATAAATGCTGTGCTATGGAATGCTATTGACGATAGAGGTTACAGCCTTCCAGCAGGCATGTATTTTATGAAAATCAGCACAGGCTATCAACTACTAAGTAAAAAGCTTATTAAACAATAAAATAATACTGAATGAAAAATACACTATTTCAGGCTATTGGTTTTTTTATGGCATTGAATGTTTTCGGACAAAGTGCTACCATGCGCATTATAAGAGAAAATGTATTTAATCCAAGCGGCACTACTAATGATACTACGTTTTACAGCATTTATTCATATTCTAATGATTCTACTCTGAATGCCTCTGAAATATTAAGCTTTAAGCCCGATACTAATGGTCAATTTTACAATTATTCTAAAGAAATAAAAACATACGACAGCCTTGGAAGAGAAACCGAACGAATTTATATTGAATGGGACGGCAATCAATGGCGCAATAAAGAAAAGCTGGTTGTAGCTTATGATATCTACAACAACTCCATAGAGCGCACTACTTATTATTGGTTTGCAGGAAATTGGTATGAGCGGGTTAAATTTTTATATACCTATAGTTCTACTAATTTATTGTTGACCGATGTAAGAATGGACACTTTAAATAATACACTAACCAACAGTATAAAAAATCAATATACTTATGATAACCAAAACAGACTAACTGAAAAGGAAAGATTTAGTTGGAGCAATAATGTTTGGGAAGCAGTCTCAAAGGATATTACATTCTATGCCACTTCGGGTAACAAAACAGACTCTACTTTAATTTATGGCTGGAATACCGCAAGCAATACCTACGATTTGGTAAGAAAAACATTGTATGATTATAATGTTGCTAACCAATTGTCTGATGAGTTTGGATATAAATTTTTAAACAACAACTGGGAGAATGACAGCAAACGGAACTACCTCTATAATGCTAATAATATCAGAATAAAATCGGTTTTTTCAGATTGGTTTTTAAATAGCTGGAGGCTTAGAGAAATTGTTGATTCTGATTTTGACGCACAAAACAGATTGCTTACAACAATAACACAACAATTAAACAATGTTACTGATAGTGTTGAAAATAGACTTAAACGAGAATATGGTTATGCCGCTGACAGCTCTCTAATTACTTCTGAGTTTTTTCAATGGAATAATGGTGCATGGACTCGTACTTTTTTCCTTCACTCAATATTTGAGTCTATTCAACAATTGCCATCGGTAGTTGCAGAACGCACCACTATTAAAGCAAAAGCCTATCCTAATCCATTTGCTGTAAACACCATTATAGAATTTGAAAGCAAAGAAGCTGGGCAAGCAACAATTCATATTACAGATAATACAGGTAGAATAGTTTTTGAGGAAAAGCAAAATATTCAGCCCGGAATAAATGCTGTGCTATGGAACGCTATTGACGATAGCGGTAACAGCCTGTCCGAAGGTTTATATTTCTTTGTTTTGAAAGCTGAAAATTTATTAATCACCAACAAACTAATGAAACTTTAATTGCCAATAATAAAGCTAATAAACCATGAAAAAATTACTCTTTTATTCGTTGCTGCTTATTTCTGCAAATACACTGTTTGCTCAATTGGGCAATAGATTAGTATATCTATCAAAATCTGATTTCAGCAATAATGCTTATGTGCCTTCTGATTCAACGGCCTATTATTATCCCAATGAAAATACGGGTTTAAGAAACGAGGAGGTTTTAAACATTTTTAATATTGCCTCACAGAATTATATCCCCAACACTAAATCATTGTTTGAATATAACAACAATGGAAAAGTAACGCTTGGCATAGGTCTACAATGGGATGGCACTCAATGGCGAAATGCTATTAAATCTGAAACCACCTATAACTCACAAAACCAAACTATTCGTTCTAGTTCATTCTATTGGTTTGCTAATAACTGGTTTGAAAGCAGCCGAATAGATTATAGCTATAATCTTCAAGGGCTAATGACGGAAACTATTCGACAGGATACCTCAAATGGTATACTTGTATTAAAATCACGATGGGAAACCACCTATGATAATTTGCAGCGTAGAATACAATCTCTAAGCCAAGCATGGAGTGCTAACAATAACTCATGGAGAAATACAGGCCGAACAGAATATTTTTATAATGGCTCCACTACCAGAGTAGATTCTGTGTATAGTTATACTGTAGTTAATCCCGGCAACATCTGGTATTTGTATTATAAGACAATTAATAGCTATGGTATTGGGAATAAAATATCGCAGTCTTTGGAATTGTATGACATTGATTTTAATGGAAATTTCCCAAACTACAGAAGAAATATATATGGTTATGATAACAACGGAAATCAATCAATGTCATTGTATCAGGAGTGGGTAAATAATGAATGGAAGGATAACTCTAAATCTAATCGCACATTTGATAATTTAAACAGATTAACAGAATCAGTATCTCAAACATATAATGCGCAACAGGGGCAATTGGTAAACTCCTCAAAACAAATAAACATATATGAGCCTGATAGTTCTTTAATTACCTATTTGGGCTATAGCTGGGCAAACCAAGATTGGAACCCAACTTACAAACATGTTTATGCTTATGAACCCATACAGGAAGAACCCTCAGGCATTTTTGAAAAAAGTGAAGTAAATATTAATGCATACCCCAATCCATTTTCAGTAAATACTATTATAGAATTTGAAAGCAAAGAAGCAGGGCAAGCAACTATTCAAATTGCAGATAATACAGGCAGAATAGTTTTTGAAAAAAAACAAAACATACAGCCCGGAATAAATAATGTGCTGTGGAATGCTACAGATGGTAATGAAAACAGCCTTCCATCAGGTATATATTTTTTTATACTGAAAACTGAAAATTTATTAATCACCAATAAACTAATGAAACTGTAATAACCAAGTAACAAAGCCATAAATCATGAAAAGATTACTCGTTCATACACTACTATTATTGTCAGTAAATATGCTTTTAGCTCAATCGGGCAATAGGTTAATTTATTTGGCGAAGTCTAATTTCATCAATAACAATTATGCACCTAACGACTCAACAGCTTACTATTATCCTAATGAATATACAGATTTGAAGAGCGAAGAAGTATTAAACATCTATAATGTTCCCGGGCAGAGCTATATACCCACCTCTAAATCGGTTTTTGAATACAATAACCAAGGGCAAGAAACTCTTCAAACCGATTTGGAATGGGATGGTAGTCAATGGCTTAATACCACTAAGTATGAATACACTTATAACACTCAAAACCAATTTACCCGTAGAAGCACCTATTATTGGTTTGCAAATAACTGGGTTGAAAGAAGGCGTTTTGAATACACGTATAATGTTCAAGGCTTGCAAACAGAGGTTGTTATAAGCGATACTTCAAATGGAACACTTGTGTTAAAGACGCGCGAGTTAAACTCTTACGATAATTTGCAACGCAAAATACAGTTTTTGGGTCAGGATTGGGAACCCAATTCTAATACATGGGTAGATTGGAGACGTGTAGAAACTTTTTACACAGGCTCAACAACCAAAGTAGATTCTACTGTTGAATACAGAGTAGTTAATCCAGGAAATATTTGGCAATTATTTGCGAAAAGAAGTAATAGTTATAACATTCAAAATAAGCTATCTGAAACAGAAGAGTTGTTTTACAACTTAGCCAATGGCAACTTAAACACCAGAAGAAGATACTTATTTGATTACGATGTCAACGGAAATCTGTCTGAAAATCTTGAACAAATTTGGTCAAACAACACATGGCGCGATAACTTTAAATCTGCCAGTACCTATGACAATTTAAACCGAATTACAGAAGTCATAAATCAGGTATATAACAGCCAATCAATGCAAATGGTTAACACCTCCAGAATGTTAGCTAACTACGAAGCAGACAGTTCTTTTATTACCTATTTGGGTTATAACTGGGTAAACCAAGTCTGGGACCCAACCTACAAAAATGTTTATGCTTATGAGCCCATACAGGAAGAACCTTCAGGCATATTTGAAAAAAGTGAAGTAAATATTAAAGCATACCCCAATCCATTTTCAGTAAACACCATTATAGAATTTGAAAGCAAAGAAGCAGGGCAAGCAAATATTCAAATTACAGACAATATAGGCAGAATAGTTTTTAATAAATCACAAAATATTCAGTCTGGTATAAATTCAATATTATGGAATTCTATGGATGAAAAAGGCAACAGCCTCCCAACAGGGGTATATTTTGTGAACATTCAAACGGCTCAATCAAGCAATACTATTAAACTTATTAAACAGTAATTCAAAACTCAACACCATGACATCAAAATGGCTTCTTTTATTCTTTGGCATATTATGCGGTAATGCATTCATTGCTCAAAGCACCATGCGGCTTAACAGAGTTAATTCTTACCCTGCAGCAAATAATACTATTCTGCCAAACATGAATAATTACAGATTTTATTACTACCCCAATGCAACATCAATATTAGCAGATTCAATTGTTTATTACAATTACAACAACAACACTCAGTCTTTCGAAACAACTACTAAAATTATTTACAACTACTCGTTTACAGGTAAAGTAACCGAAGAAATTACTTTCATAAATACTGGCGCTCAATGGGAATTCTTCAGGAAATACAATTACATCTATGACGGGCAAACAGATATGCTTACACAGATGAACGAATACACTTGGAACGGCAGTAGCTGGAATGAAATAAGAAGAAGATTATATCAGGTAAATACTACATCGGGTATCATTAATACTACAACACATTTGGATACTGTAAATGGTGTGTTGCGAAACACCTGGAGATATACTAATTCATTTGGCATTAGTAGCGGCAAACCGTTTGAACAAACCAAGCAAACAGAAAAATTTATCAGTGGTGCATGGAAAGTGATGGTTTATGAAGAAAACACGCATTCATTTTCTGGAAACAATATCAGAATTGACTCAACAGTTTTACTTATAAGACCAACAGATACATCTGCTAACCTTGTTCTTTCAAGAACCTATTATTACGATTACAATACAGATAATCAAATAATTGAGCGTATTGAAAAAACCAGTAATTATGCTAACTATAGCATAGTTAAGTTTGGATATGAACCAGTATGGGGTTTGAAAAACAAAGAAGAGCGCTATTACTGGAATCAGGATTCTGCCGATTATGTATATGCTCATGGCGATTATTTTGTGTTTGATAGCCAACAGCGACAAACAGAGTTCAGGCGTAAATTTATGTCTAATGGAGGTCCTATAGATGAAAGAATAGAGTCTAAAGTTTTCGCACCTGACAGCTCAATTATTACCGTTACAAATTCACAATTCGATTATAACAACAATACACTGTCTTTATCAGGAAAATCAGATTTCTTGTTTGATAACATCGCCATAACTGGTGTAAACAATTTAGAAAGCCAACAAAATATAAGAGTATACCCTAATCCTGCATCACAAAATGCAATTATTGAGTTTTCTTCATCATCATCGGGAAATGTTGCTATTCACACTTGGGACATGAACGGACGCTTAGTTTCTTATTCTCAGCAAGAAGCTGTAAACGGAACGAATCTTCACTATTGGAATGCAACCGACCAAGACGGACAGCCATTGCCGAATGGATTATACATAGTGCATATTCAAACACCTACTAGAACACTTAATACCACAATTGTAAAACGATAAATTATGAAAACTATAATCCTTTTTTTTCTCTCAATATTGCTTTTTTCAACAGGCTTCTCACAAAGTAGTAAGCGTTTAACTATTGTAAATGGTTATACCGCCAGTAATAATGTTATAAATACAGAGCCGAGGTCTCGTTCTGAATATAGCTACCTAACACCAGCAAGTTTAATGCCTGATGAGCAGATTAATTATTTCCGTAGTAATACTTCGCTTCCCTTTGAGCCTATCACTAAATCTCTTTACACTTATCGAACCGATGGTAATATTTCAGAGGAAATACAATTACTTTGGAATGGCACTCAGTGGAATAATTCCAGAAAATATACGCATAATTACGATCAGTCCACAGGGCAATATTTAGGCTACGGATTCTTCAGTTGGTATGCTAATAACTGGTATGAAATTCAGAGAAAGATTTATGGGTATAACAATGATGGAGTTAGGGCATATACTACTGAAATGGATACCATAAATGCCACACTTGTTTATACTTTTGGTTATGATTCTATTTATGATGCCAATGGCAGGGTATCTAATTACCGCATTAGAGAATTCATCAATAACAATTGGTGGGAAATTGAAGATTACACCTATTACTATACCGGAAACAGCAGTCGTATTGATTCGGTTTTAAAGTTTTCTACAGCCGACCCTGTAAACGTTGCAACAACATTAAGCAGACGATATTATTACACATACAATATTGCCAATCAGGTAACTCAAATTAGAGAGAAAACGGCTAATAATAACAACGAGTATTTAAGAAAATCTTTTGCTTACGATAACATCACAGGCCTAGAAGTAAGTGAAGAACAAGCCTATTGGGATATTGACAGCAACGCTTACGTTACCAATTTTGGTATTTACAAAAGCTATGACAACTTATTGCGTTTAACCCAACAAACCAGAAAAATTCGTTCAACCAATTCCATGATTAATGAAAGAGAAGAGGTATTTTATTATGCGCCTGATAGTTCAGTTGTATCAATTACTTTAGGCCAAATCAATTACAACACTCTTGAATATTCACTTTCCGGTAAAACCGAATACCTTTTTGAAACCATAAATCAAACTTCGATTGAAAGTAAAACCCAACAACAAATCACTAAGGCTTACCCAAATCCTTTTACTACCAATACCATCATAGAATTTGAAAGTCAACAAGCAGGTAAAGCAACTATTCAAGTTGCAGATAATACAGGAAGAATTGTTTTTGAAAAAATACAAAATATACAACCCGGAAAAAATTCATTGCTTTGGGAAGCCACGGATAATAACGGGGGTGCTTTACCCTCAGGATTATATTTTGTCAATGTAAAAACTAATAATACCGCTTCAACAACCAAACTTATTAAAAACTAATTTTTCTTATGAGAACACGTTTTATCATTTCGTTATTAACTGCATTGTTTATCTCGAATATTACATTTGCTCAAAGTTTTAGCTGGGGCAAAACCTTTGGAGGAAAAAGTTTTGATATTGTAAACTCCTGTGCAACTGATATTCAAGGAAATGTATATCTCGCTGGCTATTTTAGAGACACTACAGATTTCGATCCGGGACCTGGAACGTTCTTAATGAATTCTGACGGAAGTGATGATGACGCTTATATTTTAAAATTAGATTCAACCGGAAATTTTAAATGGGCTCAAAGATTTGGCAGCACTGCTAATGATATAGGGGTGGCTGTTGCTACTGCGCCTAATGGCGATGTGTTTTTTGCCGGCTCTTATTTCGGTACTTTGCAAATTGAAACAACTACCCTTCCAAATAATGGAGCAGCAGCATCTTATATTATAAGAATGGATAGTTTGGGAAATATTATTTGGATAAAAAACTTTCGAAATCAAAGCGGTGGAACCACAAGAATACAATCCCTTGCAGCCGATGCAACAGGAGCCATATACTTAACCGGATATTTTAACGGAACCATATTGGCAAATCCAAACGATAATTCGGGAAATTTAATTGCCGGCACAGGAACTTTATCAGGATTCGTTAGTAAACTCGATGCTAATGGAGACTTTATCTGGGCAAAACCATTATTGAGTGATTATTTAGTTGATCCAAGAACTATAGCAGTAGATGCTTCTTTTAATGTTTATGTTGCCGGAAACCATACAGGCACAACAGACTTTGACCCAAGCAATGTTGGAGAAATTTTGGATACATCAAATAGTTTTTCGCAAGACATATTTTTACTAAAACTTTCTGCCTCCGGAGATTTCGCATGGTATAGAAGTATTGGGTCTGAAGGTGCAGAATTTGCGAACGATATAATATTAGACGATGCATCCAATATTTATTTGACAGGCTCATTCACCAATACAGCAGATTTTAGTGAGAATGGCTCCATTGTTCTTAGTTCAGGACAGCCAACCATATATGTAGCCAAGTTCAATACTAATGGTACTACCCAATGGGCTTATAAACTTGGCGGTGACCCCATCATTACTGCTGGCACCGGCAGATCTATAGATATAGATACTGATGGAAATATTTATTTAACCGGAGAATTTTCAGGAAACATTGATTTCAATCCAGGCAGCGGAACATTTGAAATGTCAACCGTTTTTGGTGCCAGCGATGGATTTGTTGTGAAGCTTTCAGCAGCAGATGCTTCTTTTATATGGGCACGAAGAATTGGTGGACCTAACCAACAAGATTTACCCAAAGGCATAGCTGTTTATGGTAGCGATTTGTTTTATGTGGTTGGTAATTTCACAGGCACAACCAATTTAGACCCCATGGGCAATGTGCCCGATATAACTGCAACTTCGCCAAACTTTGAAGATGTGTTTATAGTAAAATATTCAAATGCTTCACTCACATCCGTAAGTAATCATGAATATCATGGAAAAACTTTTGTGATTTATCCAAATCCTGCTAACAATTTCTTAATGATAAATACTCAGGCAGAAGCTTCAATTAAATTCTACAGTATTGATGGAAAGATAATAAAAGGATTAAAAATAATATCTGGTGAAGCAATTGATGTTAGTGATTTGATACCGGGTGTTTACATCATTTCAATTACTCAGTCTGAGCAGACTGAAAATTTGAGATTTATCAAGCATTAGCATGTAATGCGTGTTCCGTATTCTTTGTTCTTTGAATAAAGAAATAAAATATCACGGGCATTGCCAATTACTTTCAAAGAAAGCCCGGCAGATTATTTTGATATTTATATGGACTTTTTATGACAGTTTTTTATAGAAAAAGTTTTTGTGTCGATGGCAACAGACGTTAAAGTATTTTTTACCACCGCACCGACAAGAATCATATTTTTGCGCGTTGCTAAAGACAGAGCTTGTTTTTTACTGTTTGGTGTCCGGGAAAGTACCCATAATAGTTATTTCTTCCTACTTTTTTCCCAAGTTATCTTTCCGTGTAAAAAGATATACGGCTGCTTCATTTGAAGGCGCACAATCTTTTACTGCTTAAGTGGTAAAACACCTGCCAATTCTCCAATTACATTGACCAACTCAGTTCCTGTAGGAACAACAATTTTTGCATTCGACTTTAATGAAACCTCAACAGTCTCCAACTTTCTAAGTAGTTGGGCATTACCAACAAAATATTTATTGGCTGCTTCATTAACTAATCTAATAGCTTCAGCTTCGCCTTCTGCATTAAGAATTTTGGATTGTTTAACACCTTCAGCTTCTTTTATTTTTCCACGTTTTACACCATCGGCTACTGTTTCAGCGGCTGTAGCATAATCTATTGCGGCAATTTTTTCATTCTCAGCTTTCACCACTTTATTCATAGTTTCTTGTACATCTTTAGGCGGATCAATCTGCTTTAGTTCAGTTCTAACAATTACAATTCCCCAACTTCTGGTTTCTTCCGATAAAGTTTTATGAAATTCGGCATTGATTTTTCCCCGTTCGCTATTAGCCGATTTAAGGGTAAGTGTACCGATAATATTCCTGAGTGTAGTTCGGGCAAGATTTATTACCTGCAACTCGTAATTATTTACACTATACTGAGAGTTTTTTACACTTTCTTCTTCTTCCAGTACTTTAAAATATACCACAGCATCTACACTTGCATTCAAATTATCATTTGTAATAATCTCCTGTGGTTCGGCATCAATCATGCGTTCGGTAATATTTACTATTACCATTTTTTCTATCACCGGAATAATCCAATGAAAACCCGGTTTAGCAAATTTATCGTAACGCCCTAAACGTTCAATTAAACCACGGTGTGTTGGCCGTACAATTCTAATTCCGCTGAAAAATATTAAAATCAGTAATGAGATGATTATTATAATTAGCATTGAAGTTGTCATTCTTGTAAATTTAATGTGGTGTGTAACTTTGTAAAGGTATGCTTCTAAATGCATTTAACCTTGTTAATTTTTTATATCCCGTTTATCCAAAGTATTGGGATACCCATCTAATCCACGCACACAATATACAAGGAAATACTCTTGGGTTAGGAAATTTTGGCGGTTTTGCTTTTGACTACTATTGGAGTTCTACGGGTTCGATGTCATCGCTGCGGGGGTTCAGGACTTCAACAATGGCTCCCAGTCCCCAGGCTTCAGTAAGTTCTACCCATACTATGTTCGTGCGGTTCGGGCTTTTTAACCATTTATCTAATTAACAATTTAATAATTTCACGAAGCGGTCGATTTTGAAAAACATGGCATAGTTGAATTTACACTAATGAAGGAACTATTGATAACCATTTGTAACAAAGTGGGGGTAAATGATGGTTGGTTACTGTTGATACTGATGTCGCTTATCAGAATCATTCCTCGGTTACAAAGTCTTTCCATCGTTTCATGTATTCGATGAATGCAGGGCCTAAATTTTGATTTTGTAAATGTTGAACTGTAAAGGGTGGTCTCGAGGGTTCTTCATTTTTGCCCATCAGAGTTGGCCAATCTGCATGAGCGATTGCTGCCTTGCCGACCGCTACGATATCAGCACCAATCTTTAATGCAGTTTCGGCATCGGTTCTGTTCCAGATATTGCCAGCAACAACGATAGGCGTTTGCGGTATGGCTTCACGAAAATAATTGATGATCAATTGCTCTCTGTCTGCATATTTATCAGGCTTTTTAAATGCATCCCAAGGCGAAAGATGTATGAAATCGGCTCCTTCATCGGCAAGTATTTTTGATAGCGCCAAACTCTCATCAAAATCAATTCCCTGAAAAGTGTATTTGTCTTCGGGCGAAAGACGCACGCCAACCAAGAAATTCTTGGCGGTTACTTCCTTTGTTTTTTTTAGAATAATTCTAAGCAAACGGGTTCGGTTTTCAAAAGAACCTCCCCACTCATCAGTTCGCTGATTGGTAACATTGCTCAGAAACTGATGGAGCAGATACCCGTGAGCACCATGCAATTCTACACCGTCAAACCCTGCAATTTCTGCGCGTTTTGCTGCTGAAACAAAATGTTCTATTATGCGCGCTATGTCTTCGATTGTAGCGCCTCTCACCTGCACCGGACTCTTTGGATGCGCCATTTCATGCGCACTTGCACTATAGGGCGTTGTGCCTGTAACATTTTCGGGACTTCGAGCACCTCCATGAAATATCTGAACAATTGCAAGACTTCCGAATAGATGAATTCCATCTGCCAGTCGAGTCAATCCTGGGATATGAATATCATCAAATATTCCTAATTCACCTTTCCATCCTTGCCCGTCTTTAGATACATGAGCAGCACAGGTAATCACCATGCCGAATCCCTCTTCGCCTCTTCGAACCAACCATTCATATTCATCTTGGCTCAATGTGCCATCTTCATGACTTTGTAAATTGGTGAGTGGCGCCAAAGCTATTCTGTTATTCATTTGTTTACCGGTAGCGGGAAAAGTAAAAGGGCTGAAAAGATTGGAGAGCGACATACTGTAATATGGTTATAGAGTTTGTTGAATGTATCATAAAAAAATTAAAGAATTATCATCTTGATTCGGTTTCTCAAAATATTTTGTTTGCAACGCTCTCAAACTGCTATTTAAAGATTGAAAAATCTTTTCTTCTTTCCCTCTTACCATTCCAACAAATCCGATTCTTCCATCCAGCCGGTTGA
>CAZFFP010000066.1:8566-21853 GCA_964518215.1 uncultured Chitinophagaceae bacterium | reverse complement strand
GAATATGAAGAAGTGAAATAGGATTTCTGATTTAGGAATTCTGATTTATGATTTATGATTTAAACCCCAATCGAGGAATCGGTTGGGGTTTTTGTTATTTTTATCAAAATTCAACTCTATGAATAAGGACGATATTATTAAAATATTGAAATGTAGTATCAAAGAAATAATTGAAGGAAAGGACAATTATTTATTAAAGAATGATATTCATGAAAACTCGATTTCTCACAGACTTGCTGTTATTTTAGAAAAATCATTTCACGATTACGATATTGATTGTGAGTATGATGGCAATGTTGATTCAAAAAAGGGTAATAAGAAAAAATATATAAAGACATTAATCACTCCTGTTTTCCGCAATGGGACACCCTAAAAAAATTTTCTGATAATTTTCAGGAGGGCGTCTTGCTCCGAGTCGGGCTTTAGCAGGATGCTTTTACTGGTTTTAGTATCGGGCAACACTACGTTAAGCCGGTAAATGTTGTGAGTGAGTCCCGTTGCTCCAAGTCTTCCCGCATAGCCCTGCGTGTTGCCGGGGCGACTTGGAACTAACAATGAAACAGCAAGTCTCCAGACTTGCAACATCAACCCCGCTGTTCGGAATTTGTAATTGCGAACCTAAGAGCTAAGGATATTTTATCCTTAGTTATCGCCATAACTGCTTCAAGCCTGTAGCCAAGCAATCTGCCAAGCAACCTGTGCCTTTCAATCAAATAAAAAACCATTTGAATTTTGCAGAGCTACGGCACACACGAAACGCCTGCACCAACCGGTCATTCTATAAATCCGTGATTAAAACATGCTTCAAACAATCAACATGAGTTTTTAAATAACCCGTTGTTCCAAGTCTTCCCGCATAGCCCTGCGTGTTGCCGGGGCGACTTGGAACTAACAATGAAACAGCAAGTCTCCAGACTTGCAACATCAACCCCGCTGTTCGGAATTTGTAATTGCGAACCTAAGAGCTAAGGATATTTTATCCTTAGTTATCGCCATAACTGCTTCAAGCCTGTAGCCAAGCAATCTGCCAAGCAACCTGTGCCTTTCAATCAAATAAAAAACCATTTGAATTTTGCAGAGCTACGGCACACGCGAAACGCCTGCGCTATCTAGTCATTCAGGAGGAACCTTCCTGAATCAGCAATAGAATCTTGAATGAAGTGGAATCTTAGCATTTAATCTGCTATTGAAACAAGCTTCAAACAATCAACATGTGTTTTTAAATAATTTGAACAGTATTCAATATTGCTTTAGTCCGACTTATTATTTTTACAACATACAACCCCATTTAATATGAGCAAAATTGATTTTCCGGCACTTGGTTCCAACCCATTTTTAAAAAGAATGAGAGATGATGAATTGCGAGAAGTTCCTTTTGTGGAGCAAATAAAACATGTAGTGGACAAAACTGATGTTCCGCCTGTATTTATACATCCTGAAATTGATTTGCTTTACAATTGCGATTTCACATTAGCTGCTACCAAACAATTGCGCCAGTTGCTTGAACTGCCAAGAGAAACTCTGTTAAAAGACCTTGAAACGGTTATTAACGACAGCATTGCCCGTTACGACTATTTCAGCAATCTCGACTGGAATAATAAAACACATAATTTTAATTTTCACGCGCTGTTTATATTGCGCGAACTCGAAGCAGAGGAATCGCTCGAAAATATTTTTGATTATCTGAGGCAGGGGGAAGAATTTCTGGACTATTGGCTAAGTGATTCGTTAACTGAAGATATGTGGTCTGTATTGTTAAAGTGCGGCTATAAACAAATAGACAAACTAAGAGATTTTATTTTGGAACCCGGTATTCATTTGTTTGCCAGAAGCGAAGTTTCAAAAGCAATTTCGCAAATGTATCTCCACAGAATCATCAGCAGAGATATAGCCGAAGCATGGTATGCCAATGTATTCAATTACTTTATTGAAAACTTCAATAAGGAGAACCTGATTGATATTACACTTTGCGGGTTGATGATAGGCGATTGCATGGATATTAAGGCAAAATCTGTTCTGCCTCAAATTGAGCAACTCTATAAACAAGACATAGTTGCTCTTGGTGTTTGCGGTGATTGGAATGATGTTTTAAAAAAAATTGAAAGCAATAAATACGATGAAGATTTCTACAAGTATAAAATTGAAACATTAGAGACAACTTATGAAAACTACGAAATGATTTTCTCCAAAAATTCAGGGCATATTAAATATGATGATGATTTTGATGATGATGATGACGATGTGTTTTACACTCCACCTCCGCAACCGATAAAAGCCCCTGTTAAAATTGGAAGGAATGAACCTTGTCCCTGCGGAAGCGGCAAGAAATACAAAAAATGTCATGGGAATTGATTTCGGTTTCATACTATATTCACCATCTTCCATCTCATCTCAATTTCTCCAGTTGTTCAAAGTGTTAGCACACAGCCATGAGCGTAGCCGCGCCACTTGGAACCTTGCATGAAAAAGCAAGTCTGCTGACTTGCTCCTGCCTTCGCCCGCATCTTTCGGGCGCATGATTCTAAAGATTAACTCTACCTTTTCCAAAGTTTGGAACTTTGGAAAAGCTAAACCACGCGCCAAAAGCCTTCGGCATAAAAAACAAATCTCTCTTACCTTCAATCAATGCTTGTCCCCCTTTGCGCTGGCATTTGAGTTTGCGAAGGGGGCAGGGGGATGATTTTTCTTTCAGGCTAAAGCGTAACGGCAATAGTTTTACAGTTTGCCGTCTGCTTTAGCTGACGGGATAAAACAGCTCCAGCAAGTCTTAGCACTCCTGCGGTTTGTTAAAAATTATTTCAGCTAAAAACCACCTTTTTGAAATATAATGAACATCTATTACCTATGTGCTAAAATTACGAGCACTAAAATTTGATATGGCTAAATGGATTAAATGGATATTGGCAATTACATTGGTGTTGCTTATTGTTTTTTCAGCTTTAGTTGCGTTTGTCTTTACTAAAGAGAATCAGATAATAAGGCAGGCGTTAAGCAGTTATAACGAAACCATTACGGGAAAAATATCGCTGCAAAATACCAACATAGCACCTTTTCAAAATTTCCCTTACATATCTATTGATTTAAAAGGCTTGGCATTGTATGAAAACAAAACCGATACACAGCCAATTATTAAAATAACCGATGCCTACCTGGGCTTTGATATTTATAAAGTTTTACAGGGCGAATTTGATGTGAAAAAAATAAAAATTAATGGAGGTTTTATAAATGCAAAGGCATATGCCAATGGGCAGTATAATATTCTTGAAGCATTGGGCTTTTATGAAACTAACATTGAAGATACAAGTGCCGCAGCTCTTACATTCGACCTAAAAAGCGTAATTATAAATGACGTTAAGTTTGTTAAAAGCAGCGAAGCGAATAATACTACTATAGAAGTTCTATTTAAAAGTTTTTTTACCGAACTAAAAAAGAATGCAACAAATATTTTTGTTGATTTGAATGGTGGCCTTGAGTTAAGTGTAATTACCAATGATTCAACATTAGTTAACAATAGGGCTATAGTTGTAAATACAAAAATCGATTACTCAAAGCAAAGTGAGGTAGCTACTATTATTTCATCGGCAATAAAATTAGACCGCGTTGAATTTAAATTATCGGGAAGTGCCGATTTTAAAAACGATCTCGATTTAGACTTGAAAGTGCATGGCGAGAAAGAAGATTTTAGTCTGCTCATCACATTTTTGCCCGATGAACTTTATGAATTTATGCAGCGATATAAAAATGCGGGCAATATTATTTTCGATGCAGTAATCAAAGGCAAAAGTATTAATGGCAATTTACCTTATTTCGAAGCAAGTTTTGGCTGCAAAAATGGTTACTTTAAAAATATCAATGTAAACAGAACGCTTGATGAGCTTTCTTTTTCGGGTTATTTTACCAATGGAAACAATCGAGACCTCACCACTTCAGAATTCAGGTTAAAAGATTTTAATGCCAAGCCGGAACAAGGCATTGTGAAAGCCGATTTGGTAATAAAAAACTTTGTAGACCCCTATGTAGATTTAAAAGTTTATACCGATTTTGATTTGCAGTTTCTGGCAGATTTTATTCAGGTTACAACTATACAAAACCTGAAAGGGAAAGTACTGTTAGATGTAAATTATAACGAACTAGTAGATGTAAGCCTTTCAGGCGCCTCGCTTAAAGGCATTAAGCAAGGAATTAACAGCAAGCTTACCATTAAAAATCTTGAGTTTAAAATACCTGAATACCCTTTTGACTTTAAAAACATTAATGCAAGTGCAACAATGAACGAAGGAAAACTAACCTTAGATAGTTTCAGCATTAATGTAGGCAAATCTGATTTATGGGTGAGCGGATATTTAAGTAACCTGCCTTCTATTTTACATAGTGCCGATGAAGATGTAGCAATATCTGTAACTATGAAATCATCGTTGCTAGACATTATGGAACTTACAACTTTCGATACCACAAAACGGCAACCTATAAATGAAAAAATTGACGGTTTGCACACCGCATTTAAATTTAATGGCAGTGCGAAAAAACTAAAAGAATACAAGTACTTGCCTATTGGCACGTTTGAGTTAGAAGATTTTTATGCCAAACTGCAAAGCTATCATCATTCCCTTCACGATTTTGATATAAAGTTAAAGATCACCGAAGAGAACATTGAAGTTGAAAATTTTTATGGTGAAATTGATCGTTCCGATTTTAAAATTGCACTTAACATATTTAATTACCCAAAATGGTTCCAGGAAAAAGTAAATGGCAAAAGTTATTTGCTATTCGATATTTACTCTAATCATATTTATCCTGCCGATTTACTTACCTACAAAGGGGTAGACTACTTGCCCGAAGATTACAAAAATGAAGACATAAAAAAACTGAAACTTAAAGGAAAATTAGATTTGAATTATGAAAACGATTCAATGAAATCGTTTGATGTATTTATTGAAGAAGCAAAAGCGCTACTCACCCTTCATCCGCTTAAATTAGAAAAGATAAGCGGCAGCATACATGGCGAAAAAGGCATTTTAAGCACCAGTAATTTGTTTGTGAAAATGGGTAATAGCGATGCAAAACTTACCATGCGCTATCATTATTTAAAAGAAAATAAGCACCTAAACAATGCTTTTAAATTATACAGTGAACAACTAGACCTTGACCAATTGATGAATTATGAAAAGAAGTTAGCACAAACAGAAGGCAATGTTGCTGCACACGAAGATTCATTTAACATATTTCAATTGCCATTTTCTAACAGTACTGTTGATGTAAACATAAAACATTTAAAGTACCATAAGTTGTATTTAGATAATTTTAAAGGAAGGCTGCGTTTACAAGAAGATCACTACTTATATATCGATACGCTTTCGATGGATATTGCCGGAGGGCATGTAGATTTAAAAGGTTATTTGAATGGCAGTAATCCCAGCGAAATTTATTTTTCGCCCAATTTCTATATCTCAAATTTAGACCTGAATAAGGTGATGATTAAAGCCGATAATTTCGGACAAGAGTATGTAGTGAACGATAATATTAAAGGAAATTTATCGGGCACCATAAAAGGAAAAATAAAACTATACCCTGATTTATTTCCAGTACTCGACAAATCTGATTTAGAAATGAACTTGATGATTAAAAATGGAGTGATAGCCAACTTTGCTCCGCTACGTTCATTATCTGAATTCTTCCGCGACAAAAATTTGAACTATTTAAGATTCGATACACTGCAAAATACTTTTACGCTGAAAAATAATGAGCTTTCTTTTCCAGCTATGACGATTAATACAAGCATAGGATTTATAGAAATTACAGGCAAGCAAAGCATGAACGAGGCAATGGATATGAACTATTTGGTGAGAGTACCCTGGGCACTGGTAACAAATGCCGCAGTAAATAAATTGTTTGGCGGCAGAAATAAAAATGATATTCCTGAAGACCAAATAGATGATATTATTAAGAGAGACGAAACCCGAAAAACTCGTTTTATAAATGTAAACGTTACGGGTACCACCGAAAATTATAAGATTACTTTGGGTAAGAAATAATGTGGAAACCACAATAAAATCATCATTTATTAAATCATCAAGGTTTTTTTAAAGCGAGTTGCTCCATACGTTAGCACGCAGCAATGAGCGCAGGAACGCCTCATGGAACCTTGTATGAAAAAGCAAGCCTCCTGACTCCCTCTTTTGAAAAAAAATTTATTCTATATCTGTTCCCCGTAAAATCGCATTTGCAAGTTGAATTTTAGACTTATAAATTGAGTATCGGTAAATGTATGTTCTTTATGATATTTTTATTCTGCTTGTCTCAAAAAACTCACATTCCTTTTCAATCCTTCAAACTTAGTGCGCTTCACGGGTGAGTACCTGAAGATGTTTTGAAAAACTTCTTCGGTCATTTCTTCCCAATCTGATTTTGACAGACTCAATAATTCAGTAGAAGGCTCAAAAGCCGGCTCGCTATGTGGTTTTGAAAAACGATTCCAGGGGCATACCTGCTGACAGATGTCGCAGCCGAAAACGCGGTTTTCCATTTTGCCTGAAAATTCTTTAGGTATGATTTCGTCTTTCAACTCAATGGTTAAGTAGGAAATACATTTGCTTCCGTTAACTACATAAGGTTGTTCGATAGCCTCGGTGGGGCACGCGTCAATACAGGCGGTGCAGGAGCCGCAGTGGTCTTTCACGGGCGAATCATAATCAAGTTCGAGGTCGCAGATAATTTCTGCCAAAAAAAAATAGGAGCCGCTTTGCTTGTTGAGCAACAAAGAATTTTTTCCCAACCAACCCAAGCCTGCTTGCTGCGCCCACTGTCGTTCCATCACTGGCGCAGAGTCCACAAAAGCGCGCCCGTTAAATATTCCCGTTCTTTCTTCTATCCTGAAAACCAATTCTTTCAGTTTCGATTTAATGACGTGATGATAATCTTTTCCGTATGCATACTTGGAAATAACAGGCGCATCGGGAGCGGTCTGCTTCTTTTCGGAGTAATAATTATACATGAGCGAAATAACACTTTTAGCGCCCGGCACCAGCAGCGTTGGGTCTAAGCGTTTTTCAAAGTGCTGTTCCATATAATGCATTTTTCCGTGCATTCCCTGCTTGAGCCATGCAGCCAATCGGGCTTCTTCTTCGTCTAACTTTCGCGCTTTTGAAATTCCGGCAAATGAAAAGCCCAATTCGGCAGCCGTTTGTTTGATGAATCGTGTGGTTTGTTCGGTATTCATAAAATGTTTTCTAATCGGAAACTTTTTTACTGCCGGGGCATTTAGTATTATTGATTCCTCTTCTTAATGCTAAGTTAGCAGAACCATAATGCTTATTTATCGTATCAGAAGCTAAAGTATCATTTTACCGGATTAATTTTCGGCAAAGATTTTATTCAATGAAAAAAGTTTTTCTTTTCGTAGCTATTTCGCTCACCGCCTTATTCATTTCGGCTCCAGAAAAACTTGCTGCCCAAAACTCAGACACGCTCAAAATTCTTTCGTGGAATATTTATATGTTGCCTGTTTCGATTAAAAATGTAGGGCAAGGTAAGCGCGTGCAATTTATTGCCGAGCAAATGAATGCTTCAGATTATGATGTTATTGTGTTCCAGGAAGCATTCGACCGTGATGCGCGTTACCGTTTGTCTAAATTTTTGCGTAAAGAATTTCCTTTTCAGGAAGGACCTGCCAATGCTAAACCGAGTTGGTTCAGAATGAATAGCGGAGTTTGGATTTTGTCGCGCCATCCGATGAAATATTTAGACGAACTGGATTTCAGTAACGCTAAAGGAGTAGATAAAGTGGCGCGCAAAGGCATGTTGCTTGTAGAAATAAATAAAAATGGAAAAACTTATCAGGTAGCCGGAACCCATTTGCAATCGGGAGCTTCTGTAAAAAACGATAAAATCAGATACCGGCAGTTTTTAGAAATAAAAGAATTTTTAGAGCCTCACACTAAAGACGATGTGGCACAGATAATTTGCGGTGATTTTAATACTCCGAAAAACGACCGCAAGAATTACAACCTGATGATAGAAACGCTTAAAGCCCAAGATGGACCTTACGAAAGCAGTTTGCAAACCACCTATTGCAGCAAACAAAATGAGTTGGCATACGGAAGCAATTACAGTGAAGTTCTGGATTATATTTTCATCAGAGAAAATAATATTAACATCACGCACGTTTCGAGATGTATAAAAGCTTTTCAAGGTCGCTGGCATCACACAAGAAATAATCTTTCTGACCATTTTGCCGTAGAGCTGACGGTAGTTACAGAATGAACAAACTTTTTTTACTTCTTATTTTTATTATTACTTCAGCCTTTATAACACAGGCACAGGAAACCGCTTTTTCTGCAACGGAAAATTCAGAAGCAACCGAGTTGTTTTCGGAAGCAAATAATACCCCGGAATACAAAATACTTTCATGGAATATTCAAATGCTGCCACGATTATTGTTGCCGGTGAGAAAGGGCCCCCTGAAGCGCTCAAAACTCATCCCTCAACATATCATTAAAGAAGATGTGGACATTATCGTGTTTCAGGAATTGTTCGATATTCGTGCGAGAAGAATTTTAAAAAGAAAATTAAAAGCCGAATATCCATACAAAGCAGGACCTGCCAATAGGGTGATGCCGGTATTTTTTACCAATAGCGGTATTGTGATTTACAGTAAATATCCCATTACAGATAAGTGGCGTTTTGCATACAACTGGCGTGAAAAATCGAGCCACGATAAGTTTTCGCGCAAAGGTTGTTTGATGGTGGAAATTACTTTACCCGACAATCAAACCATTCAGGTGTTAGGCACACATTTACAGGCGGGTGGTCGAAACTCAACCACTACAAGACATAGCCAGTATCGCCAAATAAAAACATTTATTGATAAACATAAAAAAGAGGGTGTGCCTCAATTAATTTGTGGCGATTTCAATACCCGCAAAACCGATGAATTGAATTATAAAATCATGGTGAACACTATTGGTGCAGATGACGGTGAAATTTCGGGTGATTTGTGTTGCACTTCAGATGGATTGCTCAACGATATGAAAAGCCACAATCCGGAAGACCGCAAAGTGATTGATTATATTTTTTATCGCGGTAATGGTATCAACTATCAATATCTGAACCGCGAGGTTCGTCAATACCGACAGCGCTGGCACAAAAACCACCAAGACCTTTCCGACCACAATGCGGTGTTAGGTATATTGAAGTTTTGAGAGTAATTCATTTAAAAACCCCGTCAGGGCTATAAACCATAACGGGGCTTGGGCATTTCAATGAAAACAGTTGCCTACATCTTCATCAGCTTCACTACTTTTTGTGAATTACCTATGCTGATTTTTACAAAATAAGCACCTTGCTGGTATGCGTTCATTTCCACCGGAATTTTCACATCGCCTGCGCGTCCGGTAAGAATTTCTTCCACAATTACTTTTCCTGAAATATCGGTTATTTCAATTTTGATGTCGGCTCCTTCATTATTATCAAGAGCAATAAAGAAGCGTTCGCTGGTGGGGTTCGGGAACACTTTCATTTGCTGCAACACGTAATCATGATTTCTGATGCTGCTTACAATTTGTTCCACATCAACATACAGTTGTATGTCATCAACCGATACCCGTTGTTCGCTGATGGTAACAATATGCGGAAAGGTTTCCTTACCGGGATATTCTGCATACACTTGATACGTGCCATAAGCCACATCATCAAAACTCCATCTACCATTTTCATCGGAGTAGATATACTGCACAGGGTTGTCGAACATATCTAAAAGCAACACAGGAATTTCGCCTATCGGGTCGCCAAAGCTGCCCATTTTGTTAGCTCCCTGACTGATGTATCCGCCCACAAATCCGGGACCTCCGGGGTTTTGTCCGGCAATGAGCCAAATATCAATTTGCGATTGATTTTGATGGAGCACTAGAGGTGTAGCATAATTCCAAAACAAAGAGTTGCCATAATAAGTAGGCATGTAATTATGATAGGAAGCGTGTCCGGGCGCTAAAGCAGCTTTCACCAAATAAACACCCATAGGCACATTACAGAATTCATATCTGCCATTGGGTCCGGTTTGAGTTCTTCGAATGCCTGTGAGAGTGCCTTGAATAGTATCATGATAAATCAGATACACTATTGCCGGATGCGCTACCGAATTGGGAGTGCCTAAAGCCACTGTTCCAGTAATACAGAACAAGCTGCTGATGCTGCCAATAACAATAGTGTGGCAAATGTTTGATGTGCAACCATTCTGAGTTATTAAAGTGAGGCACACATTGTAAGTGCCGGGGGTACTGTGTTGATATGTTGGGTTCATTTGAGTAGAAGAACTGCCATCTCCGAAATTCCATATATAGCTGTTGGTGTTCAGTGTTGGAATGGAATTATTATGAAACTGCACGCTACTTCCGGTTACAGTATATGAAAAACGAGCCTGACAAACTCCGGGTGTAATCACAGGAGCTATGGTGATATATTGGCACTGCTGATTCACACAATTGGTTTGTGTGTTGGTAATGGTAAGGCAAACCAAATAAGTGCCGGGCTGCGCATAGTTATGTGAAGGTGCAAATGCCGAGGAAGTGTTTCCATCGCCAAAATCCCAATGGAACTGATTGTTGGGTGTTACACCTACTGAATGATTGGTAAACTCTACCCCTAAAGGATTGGTTTGTGAACTTTGATAAGTGAATCGTGCTTGGCAGTTAGTATTGTTTCCAACGAAAATGGTTTTACAAAGGCTGTCGCGGCAACCGGTAAGTTGGTCAACTATGGTGAGACAGGCGGTATAAGTGCCGGACGAGGTGAATGTTTTGGTGAAGTTCTGTCCGGTTCCGGTAGTGCCATCGCTGAAATGCCATTCATGATGCGTAGTATTATTTAACGGAACAGAAGTGCTTTGGAACACTACCGCATGCTGAAGTCCAATGGTAATGAAAGAATAGGTAAAATCAGCTTCACACTGATTGCCGGGCGGACCTACCTGAATGTTTTGGCAATAAGTATGTGTGCATCCGCCCGAAGTGGTAACTGTGAGACACACCGTATAAACTCCCGCAGCAGCATACACATGATTGGGGTTCGGATGATTAGATATGGTATTGTCTCCAAAATCCCATTGATAAGTTACAATCATTGGAGAAGGAGAAGGCGTAGAAGTATTGGTAAATGCTACCGCGCTACCGCTTACCTGATAAGTAAAGTTGGCATTGCAAGTTCCTGAATTGGGGATGTTTATTATTTGGCAATAAGTGTCGGTGCAACCATTGCTTGTGGTGATGGTTAAGCAAACGGTATATGAACCCGCAACATTGTAAGTATGCGTGAGCTGTGTTCCGGTTCCGGTGACTCCATCGCCAAAATTCCAAACATGTTGAGTGGTAGTATTGATGGGTGTAGAAGTGCTGTAGAAAGTAACCGTGTTGCTATTTATTGAAAAGTTGAAATCAGCTTCACATTGAGCAGTGTTGGTGATAACAATAGTTTGGCAATAGGTATCAGTGCAGTTGTTGGCTGTAGTTACGGTTAAGCATACAGTATAAGTGCCCGGATTCGAGAATGAAGCAACCGGGTTTGGATGTGTTGAAACTAATCCGTTTCCAAAATCCCACAAATAAGTGCCTACTGTTCCTAAAGTATTAGAGTTGTTGGTGAAACTAACCGTGTTGCCCGAAATGGTGTAAGTGAAATTTGCAAAGCAATTGCCCGAGCTTGTAATCACCACCGAGCCACAATAACTGTCTGAGCAACCATCTGATGTCAAAATAGTGAGACACACTTGATATACTCCGGCAGTTTGATAGGTATGCGAAGGGTTTTGTAGTGTAGAAGAATGTCCATCGCCAAAATTCCAAAACCAACTATGGATTGTTGTGCCTGCTCCCGGAGTAGAGTTATCAGCAAAATGAATAGTAGGCGTGCTTCCCGAAGTAAAAACGAAACTTGCCGCACAATTGCCGCTGCCGTAGTTTACATGAACACTATCGCAAAAAGTAGCCGTGCAGCCATTGGAAAATGCTACCGTAAGACAGGCTCTGTAACTTCCTTCAGCAAAATAATGTGTGGGATGTTGTTGATTGGAAGTCAAGCCGTCACCAAATTGCCATTGATACGCTACGGGAGGATTGTTGGGACTGCCTCCATTAGCCGAACTATGAAAAGCTATCTGATTATGCTGATTAATGGTATATTGAAATCCGACACCGCAAGCGGGAGTAGTAGTGTTGCTGCATATTTCAAAATTCACTACAGCCACCGATACCGTGCCTTGCATATTGCAAACCGTATCCCGATGAATAATATTGGTGCAAGAGTCAGGAGTTGAAATTTCCCAACACTGATTAGGACCTGTAATCGCCCCATTGATAATTTCATACCTATAATTACCATTAGCTCCCGTATAAGTAGTGTCAGAAAGAGGCGTAGTGTTGTTAATGCTTTTAATAAACACTGGCCAATGAACCTTTTTCTGCCCGCCTGTTCCGGCAATAAATACCGAGCCTTCAATAACAAAGTTGCTTTGAGCAAATGAAAAAGTGCTGCAAAGAGCCATTATCATGATGATAACTGCTTTAATGGTTGTTGGTGTTTTCATGTATTTTTTGATTTTCGTTTTACGATTATGCGATATGCGATCCCTACTCTTGCAGTAGGGACGATTTTCGACTATGTTTTAATCAATGTTTTTTGTCATTCTGAATTCCTAATGCTTAGAGCAGGAACATGCGAAGTGAAGAATCTATGTTTGATTCTTTCACACCCAAGCAATCATGCTTAGATGTTTCGCTTCGCTCAACATGACAGAGAACTGTGTTTTAATTTTCAAATCAACCCCTCTGTTCAAATTCCTTTTTTCATCCCCCCTGCACTTTGTTCCTACTCTATGTAGTAGGAAACTTCGCTTTCGCACATATCCACCCGCAAAGGGGACTTTTTTGCTTACCCTAAATTTCAAACTTATAACTTTCAATCTCTTACTTCACTTTATACCTTCTCATTTCTTGTCGCGTCAGCTAAAGCAGACGGTATTTTTTTTTCCAACATTTCCATCTTCCAACCTCTAATTTCAAAATCTCAACACTTTAACATCTCATAATTCTGAAATCAACCTTCCAATAATCATCCCCCTGCTCACCTCAAGGCTTCCGCACTTCCCCCTTCGCATTCGCACAATCCTGCGCTCAAGGGGGACAAATCAGACATCCGAAATCATTCTCATTTCCCCACCATCACCTGCCGGTGCAACACACCCGAAGGGGTTACAATTTTCAGCAAATAGTTTCCTGAGGAAATTTGCGACACATCGAGCAT
>CAZFFP010000066.1:0-8466 GCA_964518215.1 uncultured Chitinophagaceae bacterium | reverse complement strand
CTGAACGGTGTCGCCCGGCAACCAAAAACTGTCGGTTTGAATGGCGCGTAATTGCGGGTCGTTCAGGTTGCCTTGTGTGAATGGAATGCCATTGAAGTTGCTGTTGATTTCGCCATAATTATTTTCTATGCTGAATACATCTTCAATATTCACATAACCGTTGCCACTGCAATCGGCATATCCCAAATTTAAACCCACCGGAAGGGTTTCGTTCCAACTCAATACTTCAAAAGGCTGCCACTCGAACGAAACCGAATCTCGCGGGTTGCCCTGCACACCAAAACCTCTGCCTACAGGAATTAAATCGAGATGATTAACAATGCCATCGTTATTCGCATCACCGGGCCATATTTCTATCACCTGCGCTTTAATTTGCAGAGTAAAAGTGAGGAGTAATATGGAAAGAAGTTTCTTCATTTTTTTCTGAACATTTAGTCGAATATCGCAAATCGCATTATCGCACTTCGAACTTGAACCAAATGTAGTTACATTATTTACCTGCCACCAATTACATTTTACTGTATTTATCAGATTTTTTTTATGATTTTATAAGCTGCAATAAGCTTTTAAAGCAAATAAAAACTAATAAATAAAGACATTTAATGATTATAATAGAAACCGATTCAAAATAATTTTATCAGAAAAAATACAGTAAAACAAAAAAGCCCCCGAAAAATTCGGAGGCTGATTTATAAATTTCGCAGAATGCATACTTAAACATCTAATTTGGCATACTTCGCGTGTTGTTCAATGAACTCTCTGCGCGGGGGCACTTCTTCACCCATCAGCATCGAGAAAATTCTATCGGCTTCGGCAGCGCTTTCGATGGTAACTCTGCGCAAAGTGCGCGAAGAAGGATTCATGGTAGTGGACCAGAGCTGTTCGGCATTCATCTCACCCAAACCTTTATAGCGTTGAATATTCACACTGTCTTCTTTGCCGCCTTTGGCTAAATCGCGCACCGCTTCATCGCGCTGTTGGTCGTTCCAGCAATATTTCTGGTCTTTGCCTTTTTTCACCAAATACAAGGGAGGCGTGGCGATGTAGATATGCCCTAATTCCACGAGTTCTTTCATGTATCTGAAAAAGAAAGTAAGAATCAAAGTGGTGATGTGGCTTCCGTCCACATCGGCATCGCACATGATGATGATTTTGTGGTAGCGAAGTTTCACAATATTGAGCGCTTTGGCATCTTCTACTGTGCCGATATGCACGCCTAATGCGGTAAAAATGTTTTTTATCTCTTCGTTTTCATAAATTTTGTATTCCATAGCTTTCTCCACGTTGAGAATTTTTCCTCTCAAAGGCAGAATAGCCTGAAAATTACGGTCGCGCCCTTGTTTGGCGGTTCCCCCTGCCGAGTCGCCTTCCACAAGGTAGAGTTCGCAGGCTTCGGGGTCGTTGTTGGAGCAATCGGCTAATTTGCCGGGAAGTCCGCTGCCGCTCAATACATTTTTACGCTGCACTAGTTCGCGGGCTTTACGAGCCGCATGACGGGCAGTGGCAGCCAGTATCACTTTATCAATAAGCATTTTGGCTTCCTTAGGGTGCTCTTCCAGATAGTTGGTAAGCGCTTCGCCCATGCAGGTTTCCACCACACCGGTTACTTCATTATTGCCTAGTTTGGTTTTGGTTTGACCTTCAAACTGCGGCTCGGGCACTTTTACAGAAATTACACAGGTCAGCCCTTCGCGAAAATCATCACCGGCAACATCAAACTTCAACTTTTCAAAATACTTGTTCTTATCGCCATAGCTTTTGAAAACACGGGTAATGGCTTTTCTGAAGCCCGCTACGTGTGTGCCACCTTCTATAGTATTGATGTTATTTACGTAGGAGTGAATATTTTCTGAAAAAGAAGTATTGTATTGCATAGCGACTTCCACCACCACATTATCGCGCGAACCTTCTACGTGTATTGGGTCTTTAATAAGCGCCTCACGGGTTCCGTCTAAAAATTTTACAAATTCTGCCAAGCCACCATCTGAATGAAAAGACTCGAATCTGAAAGTGCCGTCATCATTTTTATCACGCTCATCGGTAAGGGTAATAGTGATGCCGCGATTCAAAAACGCCAATTCGCGCAAACGCGATTGTAAAATTTCATAATGATAAACCGTAGTAATGAAAATAGAAGCATCGGGTTTAAAAGTAACAATGGTTCCTCTTTCATCAGAAGTTCCGACTTCTTTCACCGGGTAAAGCGGTTTGCCGATATTGTATTCCTGAACAAAAACTTTTCCATCGCGATGCACTTCGGCTTTCAGATACGAAGAAAGTGCATTCACGCAGGATACCCCCACCCCGTGTAATCCGCCAGACACTTTGTAAGTGTCTTTGTCGAATTTGCCACCGGCATGAAGCACGGTCATCACCACTTCGAGCGCAGACTTCTTTTCTTTGGAATGTATTCCTGTAGGAATACCCCTGCCATCGTCTTTAACAGTAACGGAATTGTCTTCGTGAATGACTACTGATATATTGTTGGCATAACCTGCCATAGCCTCGTCAATCGAGTTATCTACAACCTCATAAACCAAGTGGTGTAAACCTTTCACTCCAATATCACCGATATACATGGCGGGACGTTTGCGAACCGCCTCTAACCCTTCTAAAACCTGAATGTTTTCCGCAGAATAATTACTTGCCTGTGTAGTGCTCATATTTAATTTTTAATTAACAAAAAATTTCCTGCCAAAGATACGCTATTTACCCCTTCTTTTTTGGCTTCAACGGCTTTATTTTGAACAGGATATTAACATTCAAAAGCGTTGAAATTATTGAGTTTCTATTTACAGGAAAGAAAATCCTTTTAATTTTAAAGCATCTATTACGATTTTACTTTGATATAATACTATATTCTGCGAAATCGTCTACATTTGTATTAATACTATAACTCGATTAATAGCAAGTAAAACTTAGATTTTCAATAATGCTCTTTATCCATTTTTGCCTGCCATTTTTGAAACACTGCTTTTGCCGCTTCCGATGCCATTTGTTTCATTTCAATGGCTCTCTCGGCAATAGGCTTTGCCACTTCATCATAAATATGTGCATCATCAAATCCAATGGCGGCAGCATCTTCGCGGCTATTTGCAAAATATACTTTTCCTATTCTTGCCCAATAAATGGCGCTCAAACACATAGGGCAGGGTTCACAACTACTGTAAATTTCGCATCCGCTTAAATCATAAGTGTTCAGCACACCACAGGCTTCTCTAATGGCTACTATCTCGGCATGTGCTGTAGGGTCGTTTTTAGAAGTAACTTTATTATTGCCTTTACCTATTACTTTTCCTTCTTTTACAATGACGGCTCCAAAAGGTCCTCCGTGGTTATTCTCCATTCCTTTTTCAGATAGCAATACTGCCTTATTCATCCATTTTTCCTGATACATAATGGTCTTTTTTTTTGCGCCAAAAATAGCCAATTGCTTATTACTTGGTTTTTATTCATTCATATCCCGTTTAGGTTATAAATTTTGTTGAAAACCCCTCCCCTTTTCAACCCCTTATTTTTCATAGCTTCGTGTTCAAATTCTTTCATTTTGAAATACCCATGCTCGCTTGCCTGCAAACGGCTGCTTTCAACGTTTGTTTTGCTATTGTTTGTCGGTCTTGCTTTTGCCCAAAAAGGCACTATTCGCGGAGTAGTGTATGACAAGGACAATGGAGAGCCGGTGATTTTTGCCAATGTGGTAGTTCAGGGCACAGGAATGGGCGCTGTCACAGACCTCAACGGACTTTATACCATTCCGAACGTTCCTCCGGGTGTTTATCAGGTAGTTTGCTTTTCGATGGAACACGATTCTGTTATGGCAGAAGTAGAAGTGAAAGCCAATAAAATTACTTCTCAGAATTTTTCTGTGCCTAAAAAAACCGTGAAACTCAGTCAGGTGGAAATCAGTGCGAAGAAGGAAGAAGCCCGAACGGAAGTAAAAGTTTCTACCATTAATGTTACTACCAAAGAAATCACCAAAATACCTTCGGTGGGCGGAGAGCCGGATTTGGCTCAGTATCTGCAAGTGTTGCCGGGAGTGGTTTCTACGGGCGACCAGGGCGGACAACTTTACATCAGAGGCGGCTCGCCCATTCAGACAAAAGTATTGTTAGATGGTGTAACGGTATATAATCCATTTCACTCCATTGGTTTGTTTTCTGTGTTTGAAACCGATTTGATTAAAAACGTTGACGTTTACACAGGAGCATATCCGGCAGTGTTCGGGCAGCGAATTTCTTCCATAGTTGATGTGAAAACCAGAGACGGAAACAAGAAACGTTTCGGAGGAAAAATATCGGCAAGCCCGTTTCTTACCAGCGCTATTCTTGAAGGACCTATTGTGAAACAAAAAGAAAGTGGCAGCAGCACTTCATTTATTCTTTCTGCAAGAAATTCATTTCTCGATAAAACATCGAAAAGTTTATATCCTTATGTGAATGATAACGGCATTCCTTTTCGCTTCAATGACTACTACGGAAAAATAACCTTTGCCGCGCCCGGTGGTTCGCGGTTCAATATGTTCGGTTTTCATTTCAACGATGTGGCAGAGTATGAAGGCGTGTCGCGGTTCGAGTGGAACTCTCTGGGTTTAGGAACCAACTTTACTGTTGTGCCCGAACAATCGAACACTATTATTTCGGGCTTAATCGCTTATTCCAATTATGAAATCATGCTTACCGAAGGCGAACAGCGTCCGCGCAGAAGTTCGATTGGGGGCTTCAATATCGCGATGGATTTCACCTATTTTGTCAATCGGGGCGAATTGAAATATGGATTTAATGTGAATGGTTTCAAAACCGAATTAGACTTCTTTAATTCTTTAGGACAGAAAGTAGAACAAAACCAAAATACTACAGAGTTTGGGTTGTTTTTTCAATTCAGAAAATCCCTTGATTGGTTGGTGATTGAGCCAAGTCTGCGCATTGATTATTATGCATCGTTGGCGGCATTTTCTCCTGAGCCAAGATTGGGATTGAAATTCAACGTAACAGATTTTTTTCGCTTCAAGTTAGCGGGCGGCTTGTTTGCTCAGAACTTCATTAGTTCGCGCCCCGACCGCGATGTGGTGAATTTGTTTAACGGCTTTCTCTCCGGTCCTGATGTTACCTTGCGCGATTTCGATGGAGACGTAACACCCAACAATTTGCAGAAAGCCTATCATGGGATTGCAGGCATTGAAATTGATGCGGGCAAGCATCTCGAATTTAATGTTGAAACTTATTACAAGCGTTTTTATCGTTTAATCGAAATCAACCGTTTTAAGCAATTTCCTACCGACCCCGATTTTCAAATTGAAACAGGCGATGCTTACGGTTTAGATTTTTTAGTGAAATACGATAAAAACCACTTTTACTTTTGGGCTACTTACTCTATGGCTTGGGTGAAACGCGACAACGGCAGGCAAGAATTTTATACCAACTACGACAGGCGGCACAACGTGAATATTCTGGCTACTTATAATTTCGGAAAAACCAAAACATGGGAAGCAAGTGTGCGATGGAATCTGGGCACCGGTTTTCCTTTCACGCGCCAACAAGGCTACTATCCGTTCCTCAATTTCTCAGACGGCATCACTACCGACTACACCAGTTCCAATGGAGATTTAGGCATCATTTATGAAGAGCAGCTCAACGTTGGAAGATTGCCAACGTATCATCGTTTGGATTTGGGCATGACAAAGAAAATTGAATTCAACAAAAATTTGGGAATGAAAATAACCGCCAGCGTAACCAATGCATACAATAGGCGCAATATCTTTTATGTAAACCCCGTTACCCGCCAGCAGATTTATCAGTTGCCGGTGTTGCCGAGTTTAAGTGTAGCGCTTAATTTCTGATTTATATAATGTTGAAGTGTTCAGATGTTCAGATGTTGAAATTAAAAAGGGATATGATGCTGAAATTAGAAGTTGGAAGTTGGAAGTTTGAAATTTAGGGTAAGCAAAAAAGTCCCCCTTGCGAGTGGAATTGTGGCGAAAGCGATAGGGGGCAGGGGGATGAAATTTTGAAATTAGATTGCCGTCTGCTTTAGCTGACGGTTAATGAAGGCTGATTTCTGAGGGCTAAATGCTGATTTATATGATGTTGTCCCTACTGCGTTGAATAGGGATGTAATGTTGAAGTGTTGAGATGTTGAAATTGGAAGTTTGAAGTTTGAAAAATCGGGCAAGCAAAAAGTCCCCCTTGCGGGCAGATTTGTGCGAGAGCAATAGGGGGGTCAGGGGGATAAAAAAAGGAATTGGAACAGAGGGGTTGGTTTGAAAATTAAAACACCGTTCTCTGTCATGTTGAGCGAAGCGAAACATCTAAGCATGATTGCATGGGTGTGAAAGAATCAATACATAGATTCTTCACTTCGCATGTTCCTGCTCTACGCAGTAGGAACTCAGAATGACAAAAACATTGATTAAAACATAGTCGAAAATCGTCCCTACTGCAAGAGTAGTGATAGCAAATCGCATATCGAACAATCGAAAACAAACAAGTATGCAAATCATAAACCTAAAATCGAAAACCATAAATACCATCAAATACATACTCCTATGGACTATAGTCTATGGACTATGGTCTGCCCCCGCAATAGCACAGCCATCTGAAAAAGACCACGACCCGAATCAATTGTATTATCAGGCAGTAGAATATATGCAACTGAAAAACTTCGCTTACGCCAAAGATTTATTGGAGCAGTATCTCAACAGAAAAGAAGTGGTGATAGAAAAACAATATCAAACCCTGCGCAGCAATGCGAAATTTTATCGTGCCGTTTGCGCACTCGAACTCGCGCAGCCCGATGCCGAAAAATTATTCTTAGACTACATCGAAAAAGAAGACGATTCGCCCACCAAGAAAACCGCCTACTACTATCTGGGCAGAATGATGTTTGAAAACAGAAAATACAAAGAAGCCATCGAATATTTCAAGCAAATAGATACCCGCGACCTGAGCCGTGCCGAGCGCGATGAATACAAATTCGAATTGGCATACTGCTACTTCTATTCTAAGCAATTAGACGATGCTTATAAACTGTTTCGCGAAACCAAAGATGTTCAGAATAAATACTACTACCCTTCTAACTATTACTTCGGATATATTTCTTACACCAAACAAAAATTCGATGATGCCTTGCGCAGTTTCGAAAAATTGAAAGACTCAAAAATTTATGAGAAAGTAATCCCTTACTATATCGCTCAAATTTATTTTCAGCGGAAAGAATACGAAAAGGTGGTGGAATATCTGCAACCTATGATTGCCGACCAAAAACTGAAATATTATGAAGAACTGAATTTGGTATTAGGACAGGCATATTTTGAAGCCAAAAATTATGATAAAGCGGCTAAACACATCGAAGTATATATAAAGCGCAACAAAGCGCTTAAAGAAGAACTCTTTCAATTGGGCTACTCCTACTATCAACTGAAAAAATATCCCGAAGCCATAACCCATCTTCAGCAATTAGATAATCAGACCGATTCCGTAGGGCAAAACGCATTGTATATTTTGGGTGATTGCTTTTTGAAAACCAACAACAAGCAAAACGCATTAGCCGCTTTTCAGAAAGCCGCCCGATTGGATTTTGATAAAACCATAGTAGAGCATGCCACTTTCAACTATGCTAAACTCTCTTATGAGTTAGGCTACGGAAAGCAAGCCATCACTTCGTTGCAGGCGTTCATCAATGATTATCCTGCTTCGAAATACAGCGATGAAGCCAAGAGTATTCTTTCAGATTTACTGCTCACTACAAAAAATTATAAAGAAGCGCTCACCATCATAGAATCTATTCCGCAGCATACCGCCAAAATGAAAAAGGCTTATCAGCAAATTGCGTTTTTGCGTGGTTTGGAAGTATTCAACGATAAAAATTATTCTGAAGCCATTCGCCTGTTTAATACTTCATTAAAAAACCCAATCGAGGCAGATTTCAAAGCATTGAGTTATTACTGGTTGGGCGAAAGTTATTATCGCATGGAAGACTACAAAAAGTCATTTCAGGAATTGAATAAATTTCTCGATGTGGCAGCTGCATCTAACATAAAAGACAAAAACTGGTATCTGACCAACGCCAATTACACTGCGGGTTACACGCAATTTAAGCAACAGCAGTTTACAGCCGCTGCAAGATATTTCAACGAGGCGGTTTCAAAAGCCCAAATAACTAGTAAGGCAGAAGCAAAATCTAAAATTCTTCCCGATGCTCAACTGCGCAATGCCGATTGCAATTTCCTCTTGAAAAATTATCCTGTTGCCATTGCCAACTACGATGCGGTAGCACAAGCTAAAGCGCCCGGTGGCGATTATGCCTTGTTTCAAAAATCTATCATACTCGGCATACAGGGTAAGTATGACGAAAAAATTCAGACACTCGAAAATCTTACGCGCCAGTTTGCCGGCTCTATATATGTGGAAGCGGCACAATTCAATATTGGCGACACTTATGTTTCGCAGGGAAAAAGCCAGTTGGCAATTA
>CAZFFP010000065.1:19372-22310 GCA_964518215.1 uncultured Chitinophagaceae bacterium | reverse complement strand
TCGAACAAAAAACTCGGCTGGCTGAAAAACTACGAAAAAACCAATCGTATTATTTCGTATGCAACTTTAGTATTTGCCGGAAACAGCTATCTATGTCAACATTCGAAGAAGTTTAACCCGAATGTTTTGGTAATACCTACAGTAATAGATACCAATTACCACAAACCCGCTACTTCAAAAATTCTTACCAAAAAAATAATCATTGGCTGGACAGGCACCTTTTCCACGCTTCAACATTATGAAGTAATTGTTCCGGCTTTAATTATTTTGAAAGAAAAATATGGCAGCAAAATAGGTTTTCAGCTCATTGCTGATAAGGAATTTTATCATAACAAACTCGATATTGAATTTGTAAAATGGAATGAGAAAGAAGAAATAGAACAACTTCAAAAATTCGACATAGGTATTATGCCTCTCCCCGATGACGAATGGGCAAAAGGCAAATGCGGCTTCAAAGGCTTGCAATATATGTCGCTCGAAATTGCCACGATAATGTCGCCAGTAGGTGTGAATACAGAAATTATTGAGGATGGTGTAAATGGGTTTTTAGCTACAACAGAACTTGAATGGGTAGAGAAACTTTCGCTGCTTATCGAAAATTCTGAATTGAGAACGAAGTTTGGAAAAGCTGCCCGTCAAACAGTAATTGAAAAATATTCGGTGGAATCGCAGCAACAGAAATATATCGAAGTTTTTCAATCGCTCTGTGGTAAGTAGTTTTTTTAAAACCCTAATGGGCTGAATCTTACTTTATCAATGCGGTTAAATTCAACTGCGGGAAAAGGCATCTTCACCATATTCATCATACTCAACAATACCTTCCAACCTTTTCTTCGAGTTTCAATTTTTGTCCAGTCAACATCTAACGAAAGGTAATATTGACGATAGCGTTCAATATCGGTTCGGTCAACTTTCAAGGCATCGGGGCAGGTTTCATATTTGCCATCATCACTCAGGCACCATTTGTTTTCAAAACCGCCCAACATGCCGTTAGCGCCATAGCCTACTGCTACGTTGAGCCACTTCGGAAACTTAGTTTCTTTTTTTATGAAAGAGCTTATATTCAACGAAGCCCAAGTGGTGAGGGCATTATAATCTTTCAGAAATAATTCGAGAGCCGTATTACCATAAAGTTGTTTAGCCCGGTAACGAACATCGGCAGGATAGCTTTGAGGAAATGCAGAAACTTTCAATGATATACGCTGTTCTTTCCACAACAACTCCTGACTGATTACCGTAGCTGAACCCAACGCATTGGCGCCAAAATCCCACCAGGAAAATCCCCAATCGCGCGAAAAACCATCCATGATTTCGATAGAAGACATGAGCAACACTCCTGTTGAACCGCCTATCCAAGCAGCTTTTTTATGTGGCACACCTGCCCAACCATACAAGCCCACCGCCCAACGGCTAATGAAATATGAACTGTAAATATGCCCGGCTTTATCCATCTGCATCCATTCTTTACTATCATCAAAAAAATGAAAGCGCGAACGCGGATAATTTTTATACCAGTATTCATTCAACACAATTAATGCAGAACCAAAAACGGCTCCTTTGGCACCCACTACAATACCCAATTTTGTTTTGTTAAGAGAAGTATCTGGAAGTAAAAACGGACGGTTCTTCTGCTGCGCTTCGGCAGTGCAGAAACAAAAAGCAATGAATGAAAAGATTAAATGAATTTTCAAACGCACAATCAAATTTCAATAAACTTGTCGGGGTTTGATAATCGAATGGAGAATTTAACAGAAAGTGAAAATGATTAATTGCCAAACTTATCTTTCATCATTTCCTGAAGAGCAAACATTTCATCGCGCAGACGGGCAGCTTCTACGAAATTCATTTCTTTCGCGGCAGTTTCCATGTTTTTTCTGGTAGAGCGAATCATTTTCTCCAATTGTGCTTTACTCATGTATTGCACTACCGGGTCTGCAGCTATGCTCACATTGTCTTCCTGCTCTGCATAAGCATCGGGCGATACTTCATTTCTTACCTGAAGAATTGCAGCTTGTTTAATGATTTGTTCTTTCGATTTATAAATGGTTTGTGGAGTAATATTATGTTCCTGATTGTATGCCAATTGTTTTATTCGTCTGCGCTCAGTTTCATCAATAGTGCGTTGCATGGAACCGGTAATTTTATCGGCATACATAATCACTTTGCCATTCACATTCCGTGCTGCTCTTCCGGCTATTTGAGTTAATGACCTTTCGGAACGAAGAAATCCTTCCTTGTCGGCATCTAAAATCGCAACCAACGAAACTTCCGGTAAATCCAAGCCTTCTCTTAAAAGGTTCACGCCCACCAAAACATCAAATTTTCCAAGACGCAAATCGCGCAAAATTTCCACGCGCTCCATGGTGTCCACTTCAGAGTGAATATAACGGGCGCGGATATTGATTTCCGAGAGATATTTTGAAAGTTCTTCAGCCATTCTTTTAGTAAGCGTTGTTACTAAAGCACGGTCGCCTTGCTTCACCCGTTCATCAATTTCTTCCAGCAAATCATCAATCTGATTCTTGCTGGGTTTCACTTCTATTACAGGGTCGAGCAAGCCTGTGGGGCGCACCACCTGCTCTACAAACACGCCTTCTGTTTTTCCCAATTCATAAGGTCCGGGAGTGGCGCTTACAAAAATTACCTGCCGCATCATGGTTTCAAATTCTGAAAAATTCAAAGGGCGGTTATCCATGGCAGAAGGCAAACGAAAACCATAATCTACCAAGTTTATTTTGCGCGCCCTGTCTCCACCATACATGCCTCCAATTTGTGGAATAGTTACATGGCTTTCATCTATTACCAATAAAAAATCTTCCTGAAAATAATCTAACAAACAAAACGGACGGTCGCCCGGTTGGCGCCTGTCGAAAAATCTCGAATAGTTTTCTATACCCGAACAGTAACCCAGTTCGCGCATCATTTCAAGGTCGAAATT
>CAZFFP010000065.1:0-19272 GCA_964518215.1 uncultured Chitinophagaceae bacterium | reverse complement strand
CGATAGGCATAATCGGCATAAGGAAGAAAAACATCTACCGTGTCGCCTTTCACTCTGAAAGTGCCGCGTTTCAGTTCCGCATGTGTGCGGGCATACAATGCATCAACCAAAGCAAAAAGAAAAGCATTGTGCGAAACTTTTTGTCCCTTCACCAATCGTATGACGCGATTGCTGTATTCTGTAGGGTTGCCGATACCATATATGCACGAAACCGATGCCACCACTACAATATCTCTTCTGCCCGAGAGCAATGACGCGGTGGTGCTCATGCGAAGCTTTTCTACTTCTTCATTAATGGAAAGGTCCTTTTCGATATAAGTATTGGTAACCGGAATATATGCTTCGGGTTGATAGTAGTCGTAATACGAAACAAAATATTCTACCGCATTGTCAGGAAAAAACTGCTTGAATTCGCCATACAACTGCGCTACTAAGGTTTTGTTGTGAGTAAGTATAAGCGTTGGGCGTTGCACGCGCTCAATCACATTGGCAATGGTAAATGTTTTGCCCGAACCGGTAACGCCCAAGAGGGTTTGAAACTGCTCCCTCTGCTCTAATCCTTCCACCAATTGACGAATAGCTTCGGGCTGGTCGCCTGTAGGTTTATAGTCGGAATTTATCTGAAATTTCATAGCGGAAGGAAGTGCAATTTATTTAATAATAAATCATGAGTTTGTGATAATGAAATTTATTCCGAAAGATTAGAATAGCTTTCGAAATAATTATGAATAAAATCTATCAATCTTCCTTACTTACTTTAAACAGAAATTCTTTTTCTTCTTTAGAAAGGCTGTCGTAGCCCGAGCGGGAAATTTTATCCAAGATAGCATCAATGCGAGCTTGCTTATCGGGATTTTCCTCCTGCACTTTTTTCTGCTTACGCAAAACAGGCGGAACAGTAGCGCGTTGCATCGGCTTGCTTTTAGGAGCAGATTTTCCTCCAAACAACATCACCATTCTTTCATAAACGGCAATGAATGGAGTCGCCAAATCGGTGCCGGTTTGAAGTTGACGGATATAAATGAAACCAAAGAGCGCACCGCCCAAATGTGCAATATGCCCGCCACTGTTTTGTTCCGGAATACTAATGAGGTCAATTACAATCAAAACCACCGCAATCCATTTAATTTTTACCGGACCTAAAATCAAAAGAAAAACCGTGTAGTTAGGAACAATGGTTGCTGCCGCTACTATAATTGCCAATACTCCGGCAGAAGCGCCCAAAGCCTGCACCAAAGGCATATTGATTTTCAAGCCCGGAAAAATATTATAAGATAAAATGAGCAATGCGGCTCCCGATAATCCGCCCAAAATATACAGGGGCAATATTTTTTTGTTTCCGATAAATTCCACTACTATTTTCCCAAACCAATACAGCCACAACATATTGAACAGTATATGAAATATTCGGTAGTGGGCAAACATGTGTGTCAACAGTGTCCAGGGTCTTTTCATTAAAAGTTTTACATCAGCGGGAAGGCTGATGAGTTCTTTTACTTTCAAAAACCAACGGCTCGAACCCAATGAACCATCTTCTGCCAGAAACCCCGCTACATTAACAAGGTTAATGGCAAGAAAAACCAACACATTAATGAATATGAGTTGGAAAATGATATTGCCCGAAGACAACTCATAACGAACATCATCCCATACGCTTCTTCCGTAAGCCATGAAACAAAGTTATGGCATTTCATAAATCGTTAGGCAGGCAAGACAAAAAGTTTTGTGCTAAGCGGAAACCTATTACTTTTAGCTTCAAAGAATTTTTTCATGAAAAAAGTAGAACACATAGGCATAGCCGTAAAAAATCTTGAGGCTTCCAACGAAATTTTTAAAAAGCTGTTGGGCAAGGCGCATTACAAAGTGGAATCGGTGGAAAGCGAAGGAGTGAACACTTCTTTTTTTAAAACAGGAGAAACAAAAATTGAATTGCTTGAAGCTACTAATGAAGAAAGCCCTATTGCCAAATTCATTGAAAAACGAGGCGAAGGCATTCATCACATAGCCTTTGAAGTGGAGAATATTGAAAGTGAAATAGAGCGGCTGAAACAGGAAGGATTCATGGTTTTGTCCGACACGCCAAAAAATGGTGCAGACAATAAGCGTATTGTTTTTCTGCATCCGAAATCAACCAACGGAGTGCTGATAGAATTGTGTGAAGAGAAAAAATGATTAAGGCTGCGTGCGCTTGTTTTCGGGCAGGGTTTTATGCTGCATTTGCTTTACAGTATCGGCAGAAGCGGGCTCGGGGTTTGGAGGTGGCGCGGTTTCCAAAAATTTAGGATTAATTTCTAATCTTTGAATTTCTCCGATTTTATCGAGTCTTTGAATAGTAGGAGCAGCAGGCTCCGAAGTTACCGGCTCGGTGGTTTCCTGAGCAGCCGAAACAGCAGGTTTGGACGATTTACAGGCATTAAAAAAAATGGTGCTGCAAAGAAAAATGTATAAGATGTGCCTCATGCCTCTAATGTTGCTATAACGGTTTTGCCGCCTTTAACTTTTTGTCCCATCGAAACTTCAATATTAGCATCTAAAGGAAGAAATATATCTACTCTCGAACCGAATTTTATAAAGCCCAATTCATGCCCTTGTTCTACCGATTTTCCTACTTCCGAATAAGAAACAATTCTTCTTGCCAAAAATCCGGCAATTTGCCGCACCAAAACTTCCAACCCGTTTTCATCTTTAATAACAATAGTATTGCGCTCGTTACTCGTGCTGCATTTGGGGTGCCAAGCCACTAAAAACTTACCGGGATGATACTTCACATATTCAATAGTGCCGGTTACGGGTGTCCAATTGATATGCACATTTGATGGAGACATGAAAATAGATACCTGAAGTCTTTTATCCTGAAAATATTCCGGCTCTTCTACTTCTTCAATAGTTACCACTTTTCCGTCAGCCGGAGCAATAATGCTCGATTCATCTACAAAAAACTTACGAAAAGGTTTTCTGAAAAATGAAGCCACGGAAATAAACACTACTACCGAAACAACCAGCGATATTAATTGAGCATCATTTTTCCCCGGAAGCAAATATCTGACTGCAAAATTTACGGCAGCAAGCGCAACAAACAGTGCGATAAGAATTTTATGTCCTTCTTTGTGTATAGTCATTGGCGATGTGTCGCTTTTGAAAAGCAGGCAAAGATAATGTCTAAAATAATAAAAATTCATTTCCCCAATTTCAGCCCCGAATCAGACTATTAGGAGCATCACCTCCAGAATCACTATACTTGCATTCAATATTTAAGCCTTGAAATCCAACAGCGCATCGCCCTCTGCAAGGGCATTCAGAAGATTTAAGAAAAACCGTCCGGCAGTAGTGGGCGCAATACTCATAGCACTTTCGGCTTTTATCGCGTTAGCGGGTTATCTCATTACCCCCGACAGCACCCCCGATGCCAACGACCAGGTGTTGCAGATTATCAATAAAGAACCGGGATTTAGTGTGTTAATGCTGCACAAAACAAAAAACAAAAACATCGAACCGGTATTCTTTCTCAGCAAAATGATTCATGGCGCTGAAAATTCTTATGAACTGATTCCCGTGAAAGAATATGCTTTTGTGGCAGACAGTATTTTTCTTACCGAATATACCGGAGTGGAAAGCCGTGCTGCCGAAAAAAAATTATCGCTGGCAGATGTGCTGTTCCCTATTCAATCCATAGAAAATTATCAGGCAGGAAACGAAATGGTTTCGTTCACTCTTGTTGATGGCAGTCAAAAGCAAATGGCAATTTCTGAAATGCGAAACGAAATAGAGCGCAAGTATTTGAAAACCAAAAATTACTTATTAGGCACCGACAAGTTTGGACGCGATATGCTGAGCCGACTCATTATTGGTGTACGCATTTCGTTGTCGGTGGGTTTAATTGCGGTGATTATTTCGCTTTTCATAGGAGTAACACTGGGCGCAGTTGCCGGATATTTCAGAGGTTTGGCAGATGATATTATCATGTGGTTTATCAATGTCATTTGGTCGGTACCTACATTGTTGTTGGTGTTTGCCATGACATTGGCAATAGGCAAAGGTTTTTGGCAAATTTTCATTGCCGTGGGCTTAACCATGTGGGTAGAAGCCGCACGTATTGTACGCGGGCAGGTGATGAGTTTGCGCGAAATGCAGTACATCGAAGCCGCTCACAGTTTGGGCTATTCGCATCCGCGCACCATTCTACTCCATGTGCTTCCGAATATTGTGGGTCCGTTGGCGGTAGTGGCTGCCACCAATTTTGCTTCGGCAATTATTATTGAAGCCGGATTGAGTTTTTTGGGCATAGGCGTGCAGCCTCCCGCGCCTTCGTGGGGAGGCATGTTAAATGAAAATTACGGTTACATTATAGGGGCGAATCCTTTTCTTGCCATTATACCCGGCTTTGCCATTATGCTCATGGTGTTGGCTTTCAATTTTGTGGGTAACGGGCTACGCGATGCCATGGATGTAAAAACAAGTATTGAAAAAAACCGATAACTTTAATATCTTGTCCGTTCAATATTTCTAACCAGCCGACCAATAACCATGGAACAATTCGCTACAGAGCGCGATAGTAAACTCAGCCATTTGGAGCGGCTACTCACGATTAAACAGTTACAGATTAACTCGCTGCTGGAAGTATCACAGGCTATCAACAACAATTTTTCTACCTCAGCACTCTTTCGCATTTATGAATTTATACTCAGGGCGCAAATGGGTATTCATGGCTTATTAGTGTTTGTGAAAAATGTGGATTGGGATTGCGTATGTGCCGCAGGTATTGACCCCTCCTTAAAAGAATCTATTGATGTGCAGCGCGACTTGATGGCTTACAGAAATATTACTTTGCTGAAAAATTTCACCAACCCGAATCTTAACTGCTTCGATATTCTCATTCCGGTGTATCACAAAGACATACCTCTGGCTTATGTGCTCATTGACGATTTGAAAGCCGATGATACCGATACCATTGAAGAGAAGTTGAAGTTTGTCCAAACCATTACCAATATTGTAATGGTGGCAGTAGAGAACAAACGCCTGTTCAGCAATCAGATTCAGCAGGAAGTAATGAAAAAAGAATTGGAATTTGCCGCGCAAATGCAGGCAATGCTTATTCCGAGCGATATTCCCAACGATGATAAAGTGGAAGTGGCTACGGTGTATCGTCCACACCACGAAATTGGTGGCGATTATTTCGATTTCATCAGAATTTCTGAAAAAGAAGTGGCGTTTAGTATTGGCGACATATCGGGCAAAGGGATTGCGGCTGCGCTGCTGATGGCAAATTTTCAGGGACAACTGCGCACCAAAATTGCCGAGCATCTCGATTTAAAACCATTCATTGAAGTGCTGAACGACAAAGTGGCGCAGATTACCAAAGGCGAAAAATTCATTACCCTGTTTTTGGGCGTGTTTAATTACGAAAACCGAACCCTGCGCTATGTGAATGCAGGACACAATCCGCCTTTACTTTGTACCAATGGAAATATTCAGGAACTGAGTGCGGGCTGCACCCTTTTGGGCATGTTTGATGATTTGCCGGTAGTAAATGTAGGAACCGTTTATATAGACCATAAAGCATTGCTGATTAATTATACAGATGGTTTAATTGATTTCGAAAACGAAAAAAGCGAATTCTTTTCTTTAGAACGATTGGTTACTTTTCTCGAAACCAATTATCAATTGCCCGTTGCCGACTTTAATAAAAAACTCATGGACTACGTGAACGAGTTTAAGGGCGATGGTGATTTCAATGACGACATTACTATTCTTTCCTGCAAATTCCTTTAAAAACTTAAGCGTTTACTCAGCCGACTGAAACTGATTCAGAAAGCGCACATCGTTTTCAGAAAGCAAGCGAATATCCGGTATTTGATATTTAAGCAGCGCCATGCGGTCAATCCCCATACCGAAAGCAAAGCCGGAATACACATCGGGGTCAATCCCGCAATTTTTTAAAACATTAGGGTCCACCATACCACAGCCCAATACTTCGAGCCACCCGGTGCCTTTGGTAATGCGGTAGTCGGCTTCGGTTTCGGTGCCTTTCCAAATATCCATTTCAGCGCTGGGTTCTGTAAATGGAAAATAAGAAGGGCGTAAACGGATTTTGGTTGCGCCAAACATTTCTTGCGCGAAATACAACAGTGTTTGTTTCAAATCGGCAAACGACACGCCTTTATCAATATACAAGCCTTCTACCTGATGGAAAAAACAATGTGAGCGAGCCGAAATAGCCTCGTTGCGATACACCCTGCCGGGCATGATGGCGCGTATGGGTGGTTTTTGATTTTGCATCAGCCGAACCTGAACGGTAGAGGTGTGTGTGCGTAACAACCAATTCTTGTCCTCGGTGATGAAGTAAGTATCCTGCATATCGCGGGCGGGGTGGTCGGGCGGAAAATTCAGCGCAGTGAAATTGTGCCAGTCGTCTTCAATTTCGGGACCTTCTTCCACCACATAACCAATGCGCGCAAAAATATCGGCAATTTGTTTTTTGATAAGCGAAACCGGATGTCTCGAACCTAAAGGCAAAGGATAAGCCGGCATGGAAAGGTCTGTGTCGGCAGAAGTATCGGCACCATTGCTCTCAAACTTCTCTTTATGTTGGTTGAAAATTTCTTCCGCTTTTTGTTTCAACTCGTTCACTAACAAGCCGTATTCTTTTTTGCGCTCGTTCGGAACATTCTTAATTCCTGCAAAATAATCCTTGAGCTTTCCTTTGCTGCCCAGATATTCAATTCGGAATCTCTCCAATTGTTCACTGTCGGCAATACTGATTGCATTCAATTGACTGATTTCTGACTGAACAGATTCAAATATATGTGTGGCTGTGTCGGGCATTCAATGAGTTTTTTCTTCAAATATTTTTAAAAAACAGCTTTACTATTTTACAAGTATGGTTGCAATTTGGTAAAACTATTTTTATGCTTCAACAGCAAAATAGTATCTCCTACTTCCTGCTGTAATTCGGAGCTTCTTTAGTAATCGCTACATCGTGCGGATGGCTTTCGGTAACACCTGCGGCAGTAATTTTGGTGAAACGGGCTTTCTGCAAATCTTTAATGGTTTTGGCTCCGCAATAACCCATACCGGCTTTTAATCCGCCAATGTATTGATACATCACTTCTTTCAGAGTGCCCTTGAACGGCACTCGTCCCACAATGCCTTCGGGCACTAATTTTTTAATATCGTCTTCCACATCCTGAAAGTATCGGTCTTTCGAGCCTTCCTGCATAGCTTCCACTGAACCCATACCGCGATAAGATTTGAATTTTCTTCCTTCGAAAATAATCGTTTCGCCCGGAGACTCTTCAGCACCCGCAAAGAGCGAACCCGCCATGATGCTGTCGGCTCCACCGGCTATAGCTTTTACTATATCGCCCGTGTATCTGATGCCGCCATCGGCAATGATGGGAATTTTATATTTCTTCACTCCGGCAGCGGCTTCCATTACGGCTGTGAGTTGCGGCACACCAATGCCCGTTACCACTCTTGTGGTGCAGATAGAACCCGGACCAATACCCACTTTCACCGCATCGGCACCGGCAGCAGCCAATGCTTCAGCGCCTTCCTTAGTGCCTACATTTCCGGCTATAATTTCGAGCGTTTTGAATTTCTTTTTGGTTTCTTTTAAAGCGGTCATCACACCTTTCGAGTGTCCGTGAGCGGTATCGATGGTAATGACATCCACGCCCACTTTTACTAAAGCGGCAATGCGGTCTAACATATCGGTAGTAACACCCACGGCAGCGCCTACCATGAGGCGACCGAAGCTGTCTTTATTGGCATAAGGATGACTTTGCACTTTGATAATGTCCTTGTAGGTAATCAGCCCCACCAGATGATTTTTCTTGTCCACTACCGGAAGCTTTTCGATTTTGTATTTCATCAAAATCTTTTCGGCTTTTGCCAAATCGGTGCCTTCGGGAGCTACCACAAGGTTGTCTTTGGTCATGAGTTCCGAAACCTTTTTGCGATAGTTGGTTTCAAAACGCAGGTCGCGGTTGGTGATAATGCCTACCAGCACATTTTCATTATCCACTATGGGAATGCCCCCGATTTTATATTCTCTCATGAGTTTTTGCGCTTCGCCAATAGTGGCGTTCACCATGAGTGTAATAGGGTCTATTATCAATCCGCTTTCAGAGCGTTTCACTTTGCGCACATGTTCCGCCTGATGTTCGATAGACATGTTTTTGTGAATAAAACCCAAACCACCTTCGCGGGCTATGGCAATAGCCAACTGATATTCGGTAACCGTATCCATGGCTGCCGAAACTATAGGCACATTGATTTTAAGGTTGCGGGTGAGTTGTGTTTGCGTATTAGTTTCGCGGGGAAGAACTTCTGAATAAGCCGGGAGTAAAAGAACATCGTCAAAAGTTAATCCTTCGCCCGCTAGCTTAGATTTTGTGAAATACATACTTCAATCTTTGTGCGAAATTATGAAAATGTAATTTGACCGAAAGCGATAGTGAAAGGTTTTTTTGATTTTTGCAACTTCAATAAATGATATGGGTCGCAAAGACAAGCTGAAAAGATTCACCGAAATGTCAACGTTTGCTAATGTTGTGCAAAATTTCGACTATAAAAAACCAGAGTTGAAAAATCATTTTGGTACACCTATTTTTCTGAAAGGAAAATGGACCGGTAATTTTTTTAAAAACAATCATCCACTCATTTTGGAACTTGCCTGCGGCAAAGGCGATTACACCGTGGGTTTGGCGCGAATGTTTCCGCAGAAAAATTTTTTGGGAGTGGATATAAAAGGAAACCGAATTTGGAGAGGCGCTAAAACCGCTTTGGAAGAAAACCTCTCCAATGCCGGATTTTTGCGCACCCGCATTGAATTAATCACTGAGTTCTTTGCCGAAAATGATGTGGACGAAATCTGGATTACTTTTCCCGATCCTTTTCCGAAAAGCCCCAACCGCAGACTTACTTCACCCCATTTTTTAGATAAGTTCAGAAAAATTTGTAAACCGGGAGCCATTATTCATTTGAAAACCGATGACCCCGATTTGTATGAATATTCGATCGAAATTGCAAAAGAACAGCAACTCGAAATCATCATTTCAGAATTTGATATTGATGCCGCAGGCATCAGGAAAGACGAATTGTGCATTACTACTTTTTACGAAACACAACACCTTGCCAACTGCAGAAAAATTAAGTATCTGAAGTTTGTGCTTTAGTCCACGATGCCGTGAATATAGTTTCCGGCAGCTCCATTGGGCAGATTAATGTTGAGCAATAACGAAAGTGTAGGTGCAATGTCTGCAACGTGAACGCGCCTATTGTCAATGCCGGGTTTTACTTTCCATCCATACCAAATTAAAGGCACACGGGTATCGTAAGTGAAACCTGTGCCATGCGTGGTTCCGGTGGTTTGCCATTCCATTTCGAGCCAGCCGGGTTCTATCACCACCGCAATATCGCCACTGTGTTTGGGATAAATGCCGTTGCGCAACAATTGCTTAATCAAATCTCCATTGCCGTTGAGCAGTTCTTCCTGCGAATAGGCATAAGCCACAAACGGATGCTGCAACAGCCATTTTTTCGATGCGTTGACTACCGCATAAAAATTAAGATTTTTGTTCTCGATTTTTTCGCAGTCTAAATACACTTGCATATTCATCCACGCGGTAACAAATTCATCACCGAATTCTTTTTTCAAAAAAGTATTCAGGCTGTCTTTAATATTGAAATTGAACAAGCCGGCAGGGATTTTTTTCGACAACAAAAAATCGGGATTGTCGGCAGCGCCATGGTCGGCAGTAAGGGTGAGCAAATAATTTCCTTTGCCAATTTCGGCATCTAAAAACTGAATGAAGTCTGCCATTTCTTTATCGAAACGAAAATACATATCAGCCACCTCAATTGAACGTATTCCAAACTGATGTCCGATAATATCGGGCGTGGAAAAACTGATGCTCAGCAAATCGGTGTTTGTGTCTTTTCCTAACTGCTCAGCTTTGATGGCTGCTTTTGCCAAGTCGAAAGTAATGGTGTTGCCTGCGGGAACCAGTCCGATGAGTTTGTAATTGTAATGTTTTCTGATTTGCGAGAGCACATAAGGAAACACCGGAGCATGAGTGCCTTTCAGTTTCCCTTCAAACGGCACATTATCATCGGTACACCATTTCGAATATTCTGAAATAGGATACAAAGTGTTCCATGTTTCATTCAAATATTTGTCGGCTAATTTTTGTTTGTTGAATTGTTCTATCCAATCGGGAAGTTTTTGTGCATAGTAGGTGGAAGTAATAAAATTTCCGGTAGTATCATCTAACCAATACACACCCGAGGCATAGTGCCCTGCCGAAAAAATGGCAGAGCGGTCTTTAATGGAAAGCGCAATATTTTTTGATTTGCCGTTGGAAGCCAGCATGAGTTCATCGCCTAAAGTAGAAGCTACCAAACGGTGTGGTGAATGTGAAGTGGCGTTGGCATTTGCGCCCACCTTTTTTGCTTGAGCATCGGCTACACAATACACCGATTTTGTGCTGTTTCGCTCGAACCAGTTATTGCCAATTATGCCATTGATGGATGGAGTGGTTCCGGTAGAAATGCAAGCATGACCAGGACCGGTATAGGTGGGTATGTAATTGAAGTGAGCGTTGTTATAGCTTCTGCCTTCTATTACCAATTTTTTCAAACCTTCATTTCCTAATTTGTCCCAATAACGCGAAATATAATCGGCTCGCATTTGGTCAACAATGATAGACACTACTAATTTTGGGCGCTCATCGGGCAGTTGGGCTTGGGCAGAAAATAAAAAAACGAATATGGGAATGGAAAGGAAGAAAAAGTTTTTCATGAAAGTAAAATTTGCTGTAGAGTGCAAACTTCCGAAATACTTACAGGATATTATAAATAGTAGGGGTTTATTCTTTGAAAGTTAAAAGTGAATTAATGATTGAACTCTCGTCAAAAGGAGTTTTTTAAGAAATCTCACGATGTTTTTTTGTGTTCTGCAATATGATTTATCCAGAAAATATTGAACGCTTCGATAGAAGAAAAGCTTACGGCTATTGAGCAATTATGGAACAGCATTGATTTTGAAAAAGATTCCATACCGGTGTTGTCAACACAGAAAGCAGAAGCCAAAAAACGACTATACAAAATGAACAGCGGCTCTACTAAACCGCTCACTTTGCTGCAGGTGAAAAAAACATTGCGATACTTTATGGCGCATAAGTTAATCATAGCTCCTGAAGTAGAATACTGCATTGCAGGTGTAATTGATTGGTATAATCAACAATTTGAAAATTTAGGTTTTGAGTTTGAGGTGGCTGTGTATGAGGCAATAATGAGGTTATGGCGACAACTCGGCTGTGTTGAATTGGTGCCGAAAGTTTGGCAAATTGCACTACACGAAAAAGGGAACAAACACCGGTCGCCCCAATGAAAGACCCTCAAAAACAACGAATCAAAGAATTAGAAAAGCAATTAGCGGAAGAAAAGCTGAAAGTAATTGCATACGAAAAATTGATTGAGATAGCGTTTTGGAGAAAAGATTAATGACCAAAAAGGAGAAGTTCATCAAACCTACAACCATCTAAAGCCTCATCTAAGCTTGCCAATATCTTACTCCTATAAAAATGCACCAACATCAAACCATAAACATAAAAACATGAAAAAAGTAAACCTCAAAAGTTGAGTCAACTATTGAAGTTTCTTAAATAATTATTCTTATCAAAATCAGTCAGCAAATTTTAGGACAGCACATACAGATTTCTGCTTAACAGTCCTGCAGGCAATTCATTCGGAAAGAATCTTCCTCATCTTTTGTTCAACCGCTATTTAAAATCTGATGCAACTTGCCGTCAACTTCTTTTAGCAAAGAGGCTTTGAATTCTAATCAAATAAAAAAATGATTTCGAGCTGAATTTCCCAATCACAAAAAGTTTCGCCTCATTTTTCTATTTTCAGCACCGATTTCATTTTCGCATGGATATACTCAGAGGATTAATTGGCATCGGATTTTTGGTTGGTGCAGCATGGCTTTTAAGCAGCAGTAAACGTTCTGTTAATTGGCGATTAGTCATTACCGGAATCGGATTGCAGTTTTTATTTGCATTTGCTGTGCTGAAGTTTTCATATGTGCGCAAGAGCTTTCAGTTTATTTCTTCTTTTTTTGTGGTGATTTTAGATTTCACGAAAGCCGGTGCTGATTTTCTTTTTGGCGGATTGGTTACCGACACGCAAACTTTCGGTTACATTTTTGCTTTTCAGGTATTGCCTACTGTTGTGTTTTTTTCTGCATTGACTTCGCTGCTATATTATTTAGGCATTCTGCAAAGAATAGTTTTTGTAATTGCTTGGGTTATGAGCAAAACCATGCGACTATCGGGTGCAGAAAGCCTTGCCGCTGCTGCCAACATTTTTATCGGACAAACGGAAGCACCTTTAGTGGTGAAGCCATATTTAGAAAAAATGACCCGCTCGGAAATACTTACTTTAATGACGGGCGGCATGGCGACTATTGCAGGAGGCGTGTTTGCCGCTTATGTAGGTTTTTTAGGCGGAGAAGACCCTGAGCAAAGATTGTTTTTTGCAACTCATTTATTGACGGCTTCCATCCTCTCTGCCCCTGCCGCCATTGTGATGGCAAAAATTTTACAACCCGAAACTCATTCGGATAAAATAAACACCAACCTGATTATTTCAAAAGAAAAAGTGGGTTCAAATGTACTCGATGCGGTTTCGCGAGGCACTACCGATGGATTGAAACTTGCCATCAATGTGGGAGCAATGCTTTTAACTTTCATTGCCTTCATGTATATGTTCAATTATATCTGCAAGGAATGGATTGGCAGTTGGACAGGATTGAACGAATTGATTTTGGCAAAAACCAACGGACGCTATGATGGTTTCACATTGCAATACATCTTCGGAATGTTGTTCGCGCCATTAGCATGGATTATTGGTGTACCAGGGAATGATATGGTTTTGGTTGGGCAATTATTAGGAGAAAAAACGGTGTTGAACGAATTTTTCGCTTATGGCACTTTAGCAAAATTTAAAGATGCCGGTCTGTTTATGAATGAAAAATCTATCATCATAGGCACTTATGCCCTTTGTGGTTTTTCAAATTTCGCTTCCATAGGAATTCAAATTGGCGGCATAGGTTCCATAGCTCCCGGGCAACGACAAACACTTTCCGAATTGGGCATTAAATCACTTATTGGCGGCTCTTTCGCCTGCTTCATGACTGCTGCTATTGCAGGCATGATAATATAGCCCGATAATTTTGTTCCTGTTTTTTAAAAGACAATTCACACCAAGTAAACAGCCTCTTTCTTCTTTTCAAACTCTACCAGAATATGCTCTTTCATGGTAGTAGAAAGACTCAAGCCTATGTAATCGCAACTGATGGGATACGATTTGTGTTTGCGGTCCACCAATACAGCCACTTGTATTTTTTTAGGTTGAAAATTGAGGAGGGGTTTCAATGCAAAGCAGATGGTTTTGCCGGAATTCGCCACGTCATCCACAAGTATCACCACTTTATTGTTGATGAGCTTGCCTTCAATATCGAGTATAATTTCTTCTGAAAGGGGCTTCAGTTTATTGATATGAATGGATGCGGTTTGGTAACTGATATTGCTGATTGTTTGAAGATACTTGATTAATCTGTTGGCAAAGTCAACACCATTGTCTTTGATGCCAATGAAAATAATTTCTTTTTCATCGTAATTATTTTCTAGAATCTGATAAGCAATGCGTTTAATTTTTGCAGCAATGGATGCTTCATCCAAAACTAATGTGCGTTGTTGTTTCATACTCAATAGATAAAAAACTTTCTGCTTCCAATAGATTTTCCATTATCGAAAACGGTGTAAAAATACATTCCCAAAGGATATGAAGATATATCGAGGGTTTCCACACCACTGCTTCCGTTCAGCTGAAAATTTGATTTGGTTTGTCCGGTAACGTTAAACACTACAACATGGATATTGTTGGAGGACAAATTCTTGTAATGGAACGAAATTCTATTCGATGCAGGATTGGGGTGTGCCTCAATAAGTAATTCTTTTTCGGCATCAAAAACACTGCTGAATGAATAATAAATACAAGTGTCGGAAGTATTGGCAAGGCTGTCGTAATTCAGCGCCATAATATCCATGCAACCCAAAACAACCTGAATACAAGAGCCGTCATTCAATTCGGCAGCAGGATTATAATTAATAGCAGCACTGTCAGTGCAGCCATACACGCGGTTGAATTGTATCATTTCAAAGGCATTCAGTTTGCCATAGCCCCAATCGTGGTCGGGCAAAGCAAAACCGGTGAAAGTATCCTTTAGCGCTGTAAACATAATGGCATCTTTCACTTCGCGCCAGCTTGCATCGGGATATTTCTGCAAATACAAAGCTGCCGCGCCTGCCACACAAGGTGAAGCAATAGATGTTCTTCCGTTTCGATTGTGCAAGCCCCCTTCCGCTACTCTCGCTCCCTGATTAGTGTTGATGAGCGAATTGATATTCGTGAGGTTTCCGGTAGCTAAAGTAAAAGTTCCGGTAGCCGTAATGTCGGGTTTCTGCCTGCCATCACGGGTGGGTCCGCGACTCGATTCTTCATTAAATTGCCCCTGCACATGCGTGTTGTAAATTTCGGTAAAAGTGGTGTCGCCATTCACATTGGGATACCACCAGGTGCGATTGATATAATTTCCTACAGTAATCACCTTATCTGAATTTTGAATACTGCTCACTAAAGTTTTACTGTTGTCCTGATACTTGTAGTTGTCTTTCCAATCTATTTCATCAATTTCTGAAATTAATGAGTCGGCTATACCTCTGCTCAACGGACTTGAAGTTCCCGTAATGCTTTGATGACTCCAAATATCGAATTTTCCACTTCCAACGGTAATAAATCGCCAATAGTTAGTAAGGTTTGTAGTAGGTTTTACAATTACCTGAACAGAGTATCTGCCTGAAACGTAATTAATACCTATCTGATAGGTTGCTCTAACATTTCCGCTCTTGGTAATTTGCCCCGAAACAGTAGCCGCATTAACAACACCCGGCAATAAACCGTGCGAAGTTCTGGTGTTGAAGAAATTACTCATGGCTGTTATGGTGGTGTTTACCAAACTTGTATCAGCGAAGTCGTCTTCGGCAAAAGCAAAAAATACATTATCGAAATCTGCCGTGTCTGCCCACAATTCAAAAGCTACATCGCTGAAAGAAGGATTCACTCTATACCACGTAAAGGAAGTATCGGAAGTAACATCATAACCTAAATGATAATTAATGTTTCCCGCATTTCCGGCTGCTGCCACTACTACCCTGCCGTTGCGCTGTTCGAGCAACGAATCAATCATGAGCGAAGCCAAATCTTTTCCATCGCGTGCGCCCATGTAGGTTCCGTAACTCACATTCACCACACAAGGTTTACCCAGAGCATCTGCTTTTTTGAAAATATAATCAATGGCATCTAACACTACAATGAGAAAATTCGCCTGGTCGTTGATGCACACTACAATCAACTCTGTATTGGGTGCCATGCCTACAAAATTGCTCGAAACGGTAGTATCGTTTTTCAGTGCATTGCCATTACCGGCTGCAATTCCCGAAACATTGGTTCCGTGTCCGAATTTATTGGCAGGCTCAACCGAAGGCACATTTCCTGCATTAATATCATTAGCTGTCCATTCTCTGCCATAATTGTAAGGAATGGGGCTATTTACATTGGTTGCCCGCTGATTCCAGATATACAAAATGCGGGTGGTGCTGTCGTCTCTCATGAAATCGGCATGACGAAAATCTATACCATCATCTACGATGCCCATGATTACGCCATCACCCTTATAGGGCTGATTTAAGGGATTCAAACCATTGTGAACGGGAGCAACGGCATTCAACAAAATTGCCTGGTCGCCCATTGCCTGCACCGGAATATCGGCAGATTCAAAAGCAGTAATGCCTTCCGAAACAATAAACTTATCGTAAGCGCTCAAGGGAATATTCACAGCGGCAATATTTCCGTGATGATATTTGAAAAACCCACCGTTTTCTTTAACGGCAACTTTAATTTGAGCAATATCGCCCTGCACCAAAAGATTAATATCGGTTTTATTAAACTCCTTATTTTCAATCATTCTTTTGGTAAACAAATCAAGTTTTGAAAACCCCGAATAGCTGTCAGGAGTATAGCTTGCATTTTGTGCATATGAGTGTTCAAAAATCCCCGCAAACAGAAAGCAAATGACAATAATACGGTTCATGTGGAAAGATTGATATTGAAAGTTACGGGTTAGCTTCGAAAATTTTAAACAATTTTGCGGAAATTCTGATTAATACAATAATTTAGAAACCCAAAACTATCCACACTAACATGCAGATTGTCCAACAAGTTTTATTCGCGATTGCAGCCGGCATCAGTTTTTTCCTTTTCTTCAAGCGCGCCCGCTTCATTTATCGCAATATTAATTTGGGTAAAAAAGATAACCCCTACACCGATAATCCATCGGAGCGATTCAAAACAATGCTTCTGGTGGCATTCGGACAAAAGAAGATGTTTCAAAACATGCTGCCGGCTGTACTTCACCTTGTTATTTATGTGGCATTCGTCATTACTCAAATCGAACTGATTGAAATTTTCTTAGATGGTTTTTCGGGCAATCACCGCGTGTTGCTGCACATATTTGAAGGGACATTTGTAGAAGGCTTGTATTACTTCGTGATTAGTTTTATTGAAATACTTTCGGTGTTGGCGTTTGTGGCAACCGTGGCTTTTTTGTGGAGAAGAAACCTGCTGAAACTACCCCGCTTCGTGATGCCCGAAATGAAAGGATGGCCTACTCTCGATGCCAACTTGATTTTATTCGCTGAAATTTATCTCATCACTTGCATCTTCTCTATGAATGGAGCCGATGTGGCATTGCAAATGCAAGAAGGCGGCAATACTTACAAATTTGCCATCACCAGCAATATTATAGGTCCTATGCTTTCGGGTTTGCCTGCCGGAGCATTGGTTGCCATTGAGCGCTTAGGTTGGTGGGGACATATTCTCGGAGTATTAGCTTTCTTAGTGTATGTTACTTATTCTAAACACCTCCACATTATCCTTGCTTTCCCCAATGTGTATTTCAGCCGCTTAAATGCTAAAGGCGAAATGAACAATATGCCCGAAATTACCAAAGAAGTGAAAGCCATGATGGACCCCAATCAGGCTTTTGCCGCAGCCACCGAAGGAGAAGCCGCGCCTCAGCGTTTCGGAGTTAAAGATGTTACAGATTTGAGTTGGAGAAATTTATTGGATGCCTATTCATGCACCGAGTGTGGCAGATGCACGGCTGCTTGCCCTGCCAATATCACAGGCAAAAAATTGTCGCCTCGCAAAATCATGATGGACACCCGCGACCGCCTGGAAGAAGTAGGAAGAAACATAGATACGCACGGTCCCGATTTTACCGACAACAAAACATTGTTGGGCGATTACATTACCATTGAAGAACTGCGCGCCTGCACCACTTGCAACGCCTGTGTTCAGGAATGTCCGGTGAATATCAGTCCGCTCGATATTATTTTGCAAATGCGCAGATACCTCATTATGGAAGAATCGAATTCGCCCGAAGAATGGAACATGATGTTCGGCAATATAGAAAACAACGGTGCGCCCTGGAAATTTGCGCCCGATGATAGGTTTAAGTGGGCGGAGGAAGTGAAATAGAATATGATTTTAGAATAGTTAGAAGGTTATAAAGTTGGAAAGTGTATGAAATATCGCGTCTAAACATTATAACCTTCTAACCTTATAACTTTATAACCAAAAACGAAAAACAACACCTCAACACACAATGACAAATATCCCCACAGTAGCACAATTAGCAGGAGAAGGTAAAACCCCCGAAGTATTGTTTTGGGTAGGATGCGCGGGCAGTTTCGACCAACGTGCGCAAAAAGTTACGGTTGCCTTCATCAAAATTCTTGAAAACCTGAATATCAATTATGCCGTGCTTGGCACAGAAGAAAGTTGCACAGGCGACCCCGCTAAACGTGCCGGTAACGAATTTTTGTTTCAGATGATGGCGCTTCAGAACATTGAAGTGTTGAATGGTTATGGTATCAAAAAAATAGTAACTGCTTGTCCGCATTGTTTCAATATTCTGAAAAACGAATATCCTGCTTTAGGTGGCGATTATGAAGTGCTGCACCATTCGGTGTTTCTGCAACAATTAATGAGTGAAGGCAAACTCAAAATAGAAGGTGGCGCATTTAAAGGCAAAAAAATCACTTATCATGATTCGTGCTATTTGGGCAGAGCCAACGATATTTACGAAGCGCCCAGACAACTCATGGAAGAATTAGATGTGGAGTTGGTGGAAATGAAACGCTCGCGTGCTAAAGGTTTATGCTGTGGCGCAGGTGGCGCGCAAATGTTTAAAGAAGACGAAAAAGGCACGCACCGCATCAATGAGGAGCGCACCAAGGAAGTTATTGAAGTCAATGCAGATGTAGTGGCGGTGGCTTGTCCTTTTTGCAATACCATGATGACCGATGGCGTGAAAGGCAAAGAACTTCAGGACAAAATAAAAGTGTTAGACATTGCCGAACTGATTGCGCAGGGAAAGAGTTTAGTTTAGGTAATTGCCTATGAAAGGAAAAGAATTTTATTCAACATTGCTCAAATTAAATTTCTATTATGAATACTTCTATCGAACAAAAAATTGCCGCATTGTTTCCCGATTTAGCTCCACAGGCAAGAGTGTGGATTTATCAAAGTAATCGTGCCATTGAAAAAGAATTGCTCCCTGCTATTGAGCATCAGGTGAAACAATTTGTTGCGGAATGGACCGCGCATTCCAAAAAAGTAATTGCTGACGGAGCGGTTTTTGAAAACCATTTCATCATACTTGCTGCCGATGAAGCCGCGGTGAAAGTGAGCGGTTGTTCCATTGACAGTTCGGTAGCATTCATGCGCCAGTTGCAGGAAAAATACGCGCTCGATTTTTTCGACAGGTTTCATACCGTTTATATTGATGCACACCAAAATTTTCAAAGCGTTGCTAAAGACCAATTGCAACAACTTCTTCGCGAAGGAAAAGTTACTTCCGGCACTTTATTGTTCAATAACATGGTACAAACCCTTGGCGAACTGAAAAACAACTGGCTCGTTCCGCTAAAAAACAGTTGGCACGCAAGGTTTTTTGATAGTGTGGGGGTGTGAGAGAATCATTCAATTTGCATTAAGCAAGCCTAAGCCATTCTTAATTTCCACAAACCAATTCATACCTGACACATTGTAGGTTTGAATCATAAATTCTTGTCAACAAATTCA
>CAZFFP010000064.1:0-22486 GCA_964518215.1 uncultured Chitinophagaceae bacterium | reverse complement strand
AGTAATGTAAGCATAATTGTCGTCCACCACCACCGGGTCGCAGGCAGTGCCATGCCAGTAGCTCGATACATAAGAAGGGCTTGATGGGCTGCTGATGTTATAAATAAACATACCGTTGGACGAGCCGATGAACAAATGATTTTTGTATGGAAAAATGGTTTCGATATTTCTGCCTATGTGTGCCTTACCCGTTTCAACTGGCGAAGCCGGATTGCTGATGTTGAGCAGTATGAGGCTGCTTTCGTCCACCACATACAACATGCCTGCCGTAATGGCAAAACGTGCCATAGAGCCGCCTTTACCCGATGCTATAGGCGCTCCTGTAAATTGATTATTAACACCACCGCCCGAACTGACAGAAGCCATATCAAATTCAGCTCGTGGATCGCCCCACCAACCGCCACCACCGCGGCAATCCATTTCCATTTCTTCGGTAACTTCTTTAGGAAGAAAATCAATAACGACTCCTTGCTCGGAATCAATTGCCAATGCGCCCGAAACAGTTCTTTGAGGCAATACATTTTCGAGGCGTTTTAAAACCAATACGCTGTTCGGGTTAGAAATGTCTAATGCCAGAATATCGGTGTAGCTGTCGGCATACAATATGTTTCCGATGGCGGCTATATCCACATTGCCGGGAACATTGATGAATGCTACATTTTGCGGAGCAGCAGGATTGGTATTGTTGATGACGTGAATGCCCTTATTCGTTTCGCTGATGAAAATATAACCGCCTTTGAGATAAATTTTCCCGGGCGATTTCAGCGCACGCGGAGTTTCAGACTGCACCGCGCTGCGCAGTTCGTCATAACTCATATAAAGAGGTTCGTAAACCGTATAAGTAACGGTTTGAGTGCATTTGTCTTTTTGGCAGGAAGCAAAAAAGAATAGGCTGATAAGTGCCGAAAACAAGAATATTGAGTGCTTTTTCATTTTTATGTGTTTTAGAGTGGTTGAGTGCGTTTGTTTTTATTTACATTCTTTCCAGATATCATTTCCGTTTTGTCTGTATGGTCCGGGTTTAATGCCTCTTCCCTGTGAAATTGCCTTGTAGCATTTTCCTTCGTGGCTAACTGAATTGCCTTTTTTATAAGTAACATTCTCATCGTATTCCATTATGCAACTGCATCTTTTTTGGCAGGAAGCAAAAAAGAATATGCTGAAAAACAGCATGGCAAATGTTGGGTGGGTGAGGTTTTTCATAAAAATGAAATATTGTTTTAGGTTTGAGGCAACGGTTTTCAGGCGGTAAACGTTTGCCCGTTACAAACCGTTGCCTCACTCAAAAATTTATTTTATGAAATCCAAGTTAACAGTATTCCTTCTGGTTTTTTTATGCTCGTTTGCAGCATGGTCGCAAACCAAAACCGAAGATGTGGTGTATCTCAAAAACGGCAGTATTATCAGGGGTAATATTGTAGAGCAGAAAATTGGTGAAAGTCTGAAAATAGAATTGTTGGGCGGCAGCGTATTTGTTTTTCAGCAAACTGAAATTGACAGCATTAAAAAAGAAGCCGCACTAAATCAAAAAAACTATCGAAACAAACAAAACTACACCATCAGAGAAAAAGGCTTTCGCAATATGACTGAAATGTCGCTGATATGTGGTTTCGGAACCAACGACAATAATTACTACGGCTACAATCCGAACGATTACGGCTTTTCGCTGCAAACGGTGAACGGCTATAAGTGGTCGCGTTGGATTTACACAGGCGCAGGCATCGGCATTGACCGCTTCATCACTTACAAGCAAACGTTTGCTCCGTTTTATTTCAGAGCATCGAGCGAATTTTTGAAAAAACGCATCACCCCTTATGCCTTTGCCGACATCGGCTATGCGCACATGCTTCAGAGCAGGGGTTATGACGATTTCACACAAAACAAAAATCGGGGCGGGTTATATTTTGCTTCGGGTGGAGGGGTTCGTTTTTATACCCGCAGTCACACTTCGGTGTCGCTGAGTGTATCCTACAGGCGCTATCACAGCAGTTCCGAATGGACTTACGATTGGGAGGGCAGTCCGGTTTATAATATTGACCGCCAGTATCAGCGCATAGTGTTTGGCATGGGAGTGGGGTTTTGAAAATGTAATTTGTAATTCGAAGATTCTTCTGCAATCCAAATCCACCCTTTAAAAGTATCTTTGTTGCCCACTTAAACGTTGATAGTATTCGGGCATCATGAAACACAAACTATTTATACTGCTATTGCTTTTTCCGGTTTTCGGGCAACTCTTTGCACAACCCGAACTCATCCCATACCGCAAAGGCGACCAATGGGGGTTTTGCGACCGCGAAAAAAATATTTTCATAGTTCCTCAACACGATGAAGTGTTTCCGTTCATAAACGGTTATGCACGGGTGCGCAATGGCACTCGTTTCGGTGTTATTGATATGCAGGGGCGTATTATTGTACCCATCGCTTTCGATTATGTGTCTGATGAAAGCGAAGGCATGTTTGCGGTTCGTCAGGGCGTGTTTCCTTCTTCTTTGGCAGGCTATTACGACACCACCGGAAAAGCGGCTATACCTTTTCGATTCATTGAAACACTACCGTTCAACAATGGTAAGGCAATGGTTAAGTTGGGCAAGTTTCCAGAACTCAAACATGTATTTATCGACCGCAACGGAAAAATGCTCGACTATTTTGGCGCCTCAGGCGAGTATCAGGTTATGGGCTTGCCTTCGCAGGGCATGACCCGTTTTAAAAAAGGCGGAAAATGGGGCTTTCTGAACAGCGATGTTATTGAGGTAATTAAGCCCACTTACGAAGACGCGGGCGATTTTAAAGAGGGATTAGCTTACGTAAAAAATAAAGGCAAATATGGCTATATTGACCTTTCGGGCAGTGTAGTCATTCCCTTTAAGTTCGACATGGCTACCGATTTTTTCAAAGGCGTGGCTATTGTTTATGAACTGGTAAACACCAAAGATGAATTTAACAGCGAAACACCCAGGTATGGGCTGATTGATAAAAAAGGTGCTGCCCTTACTCCGATGCACTTCGATTTCATCGGGCTGTTCGATAAGGAAGACAAGGTGGCGGTGGTGCGTAAAGACAACAAACAAAGTTTTATTGATTTGAAAGGCAAAGAAATTATTCCTTTCAAATATGATGTGGTTTCAGAATTTCACGAGGGAGTTGCGGTGGTGAAAGCGTTGGTGGGAGGCAGAGCGCTTTCAGGTATTATAGATAAAACCGGAAAAGAAATTGTGCCACTTTCTGATATTCGTTTCAATCGTTTTTCGGAAGGTTTAATTGCTTTTGAAAAAGACCGCAAAGTGGGCTTTATGAATACCAAAGGTGAAATTGTTATCAGTGCGAAGTATGATGGTTTTATTTGGCGCAATTTCGACCGCACTTCCGGCTCTTCAGAATTTGTAAACGGTATTTGTCCGGTGCTGAAGGGCGGACAGCTCACTTACATTAATGTTAAGGGCGAAGAATATGCCGAAGACTGATTTCGGTTTACACTTTTACTTCTTCATATTGTTTTAAAAACTCGTGTGCTTTTTCCACCATGGCTTTCGAGCCGATAAGTGCAGGCACGCGTTGATGCAAAGTTTCGGGTTGAATATCGAGCAACCTTCGTTTGCCGTCAGTTGCCAAGCCTCCCGCCTGTTCCATGATGAATGCCATAGGGTTGCACTCATACAACAAGCGTAATTTTCCGTTAGGATTGCTGCTGTCGGAAGGATATATGAAAATGCCGCCTTTGAGTAAATTGCGATGCAGGTCGGCAACCATTGAGCCTATGTATCGCAGCGAATATGGTTTAGGATTGGCATGGTCGGTTGCCTGACAAAACTGAATATAGCGCTTCATGCCCTCGCTGAATTTTTGATAATTGCCTTGATTCACCGAATAAATCGTTCCTTTTTCGGGAGTTTTTATGTTGGGATGCGAAAGGCAAAACTCGCCAATGGAAGGATCTAAAGTGAAACCGTTTACTCCGTTTCCGGTGGTATAAACGAGCATGGTGGACGAGCCGTAAATGACATATCCGGCAGCCACCAGATTTTTTCCGGGCTGAAAAAAGTCTGATTCGGCAGCAGGACCATTTTGGGTAATTCTTCTGTAAATGGAAAAAATAGTTCCGATAGAAACATTCACATCAATATTCGATGAGCCGTCTAACGGGTCAATGGCGATTACATATTTTCCGGTGCGGCAATAATCATTTTCCATTTCTACCAAACCCTCGTTTTCTTCCGAAGCAATAGCCGCACACTGACCACCTGCTGAAAGCGAGGAAATAAAAACTTCATTGGCAAACACATCCAATTTTTTCACTTCTTCGCCCTGCACATTATTGTTGCCCGTAGAACCGAGAATGTCCACCAGTCCGGCTTTATTTACTTCGCGGTTTACAATTTTTGCCGCCACGCCAATATCGCGCAGCAGTGCCGACAAATCACCGGTAGCGAATTTGAAATCCTTTTCATTCTGAATAATGAATTCGTCTAAAACCATTACCTTTTTTCTTTCCGACATGTATGGATATTTAATGCAAATATCCGAATCATTTTATTAATGTTTTTTTTTGAAAAGTCGCTCCTAGTGAACTTTTTGTTAGCCAGCAGTATTTAGCAACAAAACTACAAGCCGGCTTTTGGAAGCTTTCAAAAGCATTCATTAATGAATCGCTGCCGGCAGCGCGTTTTCTGCTGAATTTTTCAGAAATTTCATTTTAATGTCATTTTTCAGTAATTCTGAAGTTTAACAATTGTTGTTGCAACTTTTTCCAACGGTGAATTGTCTGTAATTTTGGCGTTAACAAATCTTAATAAGTAATTGTAAAAAAACCCTTAATAATGAATAAAACCTCAAAATTTCTCATTGCCTCCTTTTTTTTGGGAGTTGTGGCATTCACTGTAAATTTTTTCATCGGAAAAAATCATTCTGAACTATCCTCACTCGAAAAAAACCTAAAAGAGCATCCGGCTTATGATAATTATCTGAAAAGCAAACAATTGTTTGCAGAAAGAAAAGATGCAAGACGCGATGCGTTTACTATGCGTAAACTCATGCACCTAATGCGCGCAAATCCAAACACAGGAACTATTGACCCTGCCGATATTTACAAAGTTCGTCAGCAAATAGAATCTGTAATGGCTAAAAGAAGCCGCTCATCTATGGGCTTGGTTTGGGAAGAACTGGGTCCCGACAATGTGGGAGGGCGTTGCAGGGCTATTGTTTGCGATAAGGATAATCCCTTATTGATGTGGGCGGGAAGCGTAACCGGAGGTTTATTTGTCTCTCAAAACGGAGGTCTCGACTGGAGTCCCGTAGATGGGTTTAATTATGGGGTTCCTTATCCCGGAGTAGGACACATGGCACAGGCAGCCAATGGTGACATATATATTGCCACAGGAGAGGGATTCGGAATTCCGGGCGATGGCTATGCGGGATATGGTTTGCCCCCATTCAGCGCGCCTACGCACATAGGAAATGGTATCTATAAATCATCAGATAGATTTCAAACTTTTGAACACCTTGCTGCAACTCAACCAACAGGAAATAATCAAAATGATGGATGGGCAGTTATTAATAAATTAGCAACGCATCCCACAAATCCGAATATAGTATATGCAGCAACCAGAGGCGGACTGAAAATTTCAACTGATGCTGGCCAAACATGGGAGAATGTTCAAGGTGTTCCTGCCCTTCAAAACAGAAATGCTTTAGAGGTGGTAATTGGACAAAACGGATATGTTTATGCTTGTATAAACGACAGGCAGTTTTATTATTCTACAGACGGAATAAATTTTGAAAACAGAACCGGACTTAATGGATATCCTCCCTTGTCTGAAACCGGCAGAACCGAATTTGTTGTAAGCCCCCAAGACCCCAATTATGTTTATGCTTGTCTTACCAGAGGAACCGGGGTATCAGCAGGGCTTTCAGGAATATGGCGGTCCAAAGATGCCGGAGATTCTTGGGAGTTGTTAATTAAAGGCGACAATTCGCTTTTTAATCCTTTAGGGCAGCAAGGCGGTTGGAACATCGCCTTTGCAGTTGATCCTTCTAACAAAGAGAGAATTTACATAGGCGGACAATTGGAGGTTTGGAGTTGGTCGGCATTGGAAGGATGGAACTTGATTGCCTACTGGCAGTTAGATTCTCCTGCAAATCCATATTATGTTCATGCCGACAACCACGCTATAGCTTTCAGGCCCGGAAGCCCTAATGTAATGTATATCGGGAATGATGGAGGGGTGTTTCAAACCGAAAATGCACAAGCCCGATTTCCAACTTTCAGGGCAAGAAATAAAGGATTTAATACACTTCAGGCTTATGGTATAGGAGCATCTATTTATGGGCAAACCATTGCCGGCTCGCAAGATAATGGCACCCAATTCATTCCTTTAAACGGCAATACAACAAGAACAGCTATCGAAGTGCGGGGTGGCGATGGGGGCTATTGTGAAATTTCCAAAATCAACCCTAATGTAATGTTTGCCAGTTCATACAGCGGCAGTTTGACCCGCTCTTCTAATGGTGGTGCTTCGTTTGGCTGTTTTTTTGATGAAACCATTTCTCCGAGTCCTCAATGCGAATCTGCCAACCGATCTTTTGTATGTAATTATATTTTATGGGAACAAGTTGAAACCGATAATGTTAATTATCCCATCGACTCTACGTTCGATGGCACTTTTACTTATCTCACATACAGAAAAAGAACTTCAGTAAATGAGAAATCTGCCATTTACTTTCCTACTCAAGACCGGCTATTTGTTTGTCCCGACCCACTGTTTTTAAGCGGTGAATCCCGTTGGTTCCCCATTGTTGTTCAGGGCAACATTACCGGTTTGAGAGCTGCCGATGACGGAACCGTTTATGCCGGAACAATTGGAGGTCGCTTATACAGAATTGAAGGTGTTGCCGATAAATATCGTGTTGATACTGTGCTTGTGAATACTACAACAGATACAGTAGGTAATATTATTACTGTAAACATTGATTCTGTTTATCAATGGGTTCCTGACTTCCCCACAAATTCTCGCCCCGGTAACTGGACATGGGGAACGAGCGCGGTGAGCTCATATCAAGGAATTACACGTACAGAAATTGCCAACAGTTCAGTTTTTGGTGCCAGATATATTTCGGGCATTGGTATTGATCCCAACAACAGTAAAAGCATTGTTGTATCGTTGGCTCAATATGGTTTCTCTAACTATGTTTTTAAGTCAGACCCTGCTACCAATCATAACACTTTTGTTTCTATTCAAAACAACTTACCACACTTCCCTGTGTATGATGCTTTGATAGATTATTACGACAACAACAATATTCTTTTGGCAACTGATGTGGGCATTTGGGCTTCTACAGATGGTGGTGCATCTTGGGAATACAACGAAACAGAATTTCCTCACGTACCCGTATTTATGCTAAGACAAGATGCTCTTTATTCAAGCGATTGCCGCGTCATTTATGCAGGCACTCATGGTAGAGGTGTTTGGAGGACCTTTTCTCCCCTGTTCCCTTCAAGCTGTGAAAGGCGTGCCGGCATAGATTTGGTTTCTTCTACAGGAAAAAAAATAGACATTACTCAGATGTCTGCGAATTTTTATCCTAACCCGGTATCTAATTTTGCATTTTTAGAGGTGACGCTTGATAAAGCCCAAAATGTGAGCATAGTTTTAGTGGACTTATTAGGAAGAACTTATGATCAGGCAAAAGTGAATCAATATATGAAGGCAGGAATTACCAAGCTTTCGTTCGATTTTTCAAATCTTCCTTCCGGTTCATACATAATGAGTGTGCGCACAAAAGAAAAGTCTCTTACAAGAAATATCGTAGTGATGCATTAATCATTTCAGGCAATAAACAAATAGCCCGAATGGAGTTCTTTCATTCGGGCTTATTTGTTTGATAAATCATATTTTTACAACTGTTTCGTTAAATAGCAGCATACAATTTTCAGGTTTGAAAAAATTCTTCAGAAAATTCATTTTATTATTTCTTTCAGTATTTTGTTTCGCTTCGGTTTTTGCACAGTTGCGCATCAATGAGGTATTGCCCAATCCGCTACCCGACCCTTTGAGTGCCGAATATCAATCGCTGTTGAATTGCAATAACACCGCATTCGGTCATGAATGGATAGAAATTTTCAACCTGAGCAAGTGCGATACCGTTTATCTCGACTGCTACATCATTGCTATTACCAATTCGGCAACCAACTTCGGAAGCTTTGCCTTTCCTCCGGGTGCCCGTGTCGGACCTTTGGAACATTTGGTTATTGGCGGACCCGAAGCCCCCAATGTTGATTTTATCATGAATGATTATTGTGCCACCAACGATGTGTGCGGCAACTACTTAGCGCTTGGAAATTCTGCCGGGTATGCAGCAATTTATGATAATAGTGGCAATGTAGTAGATGCCGTTTACTGGACCGATGCTCCGGGTCAGCCGGGCGATTTGATTTTTAATCCGGTGTTTGATAATATTCCTTGTGTGCCACAGCGGTGCGTAAATGCCAACAATCTGAAAAAGCCCAGCGAAATGGTTCCCGGACAGGAAATATCTTATGCCGGAGAAAAACCCGACCCGGGATTAACCTTACACCGAGCCACTGATGGTTCGGGCGGCTGGCAGGGAAATGCCACGCCTACTCCCGGCAATTGCAACGGCATTTGTATTACCCCTTCAGACCTGGCAGTGTTGCCCGATTCGGTTGGAAACGAAACTTGCAGACTTTCTAACGGATACATTTTTACCATTACTTCAGGCGGCACACCTCCTTACGATTACAGATGGAACAATGAAGCCTTTCAGGAAGATTTAACAGGTTTGATTGCGGGAAACTACTCGGTTACGGTAACCGATTTTCAGAACTGTAAAAATGTATTGGATTTAACCTTGCTCAATTTGGGCGAGCCGGTTGAAGTAGAAATTGTGCCTCCGGCTACAACCATTTATCAGGGCGATTCGGCTTTTCTTTCTGTGGTATCCGCTTCCTCATTGTATTATTGGGAATGGAAACCCACGCTCAGGCTTACCTGTCCGTTGTGTTCCGAAACTTATGTATATCCCCAGGAATCTAAAACTTATACCGTGAAGGTGATTGATGTGGACAGTTGTATTGCCGAAACCAGCATTTTCGTGAAAGTGTTGCCCGATGATAAATCTGTGTTTGTTCCCAATATTTTTACACCCAATAAAGATGGGCTGAATGAAGGCTTGTATGTAAGAAGTATGCGCATAGCAACGATGGATTTCAGAATTTTCGACCGCTGGGGAAAAGAAGTATTTTACACCAACGACCAAAATACTCCCTGGACCGGAAAAGATAAAGGCGGGAACGATTTGCCCGATGGTGTTTATGTCTATTTGCTTGAAGCAGTATTTAACAACGGAAAAGACAGGGTGTTTCGAGGAAACATTACTATGATAAGATGAAGAAAATTTTCAGCGCCATATTATTAATCATTGCTGCCACGGCATTCGGTCAGGATATTCATTTCTCTCAATACAATGCCTCGCCTCTGAACCTCAATCCTGCACTTACCGGATTTTTCAATGGCGACTACCGATTGGCGGTAAATTATCGAAGCCAATGGGGAAGTTTTACGCGCAATTACAGAACCATATCGGGTTCGTTTGAATTTGCGCTTTTCAAAGGAAAACTCAAATACGACAACTTTGCCATTGGGTTATTGATGTATAACGATGTGGCTGGCGATTCGAGATACGGCAGCAACAACATGACCCTTTCGGTGGGTTACAGAAAACAACTGGGCTATCACGTAAAGCACAATTTGTCGTTTGGATTGCAAGCTGCGGTTTTGCAACAACGCATCAGCTTCAACAATTTGCAATTCGATAATCAATTCAACGGGATAGAGTTTGACGAAACCATTCCGCCCAGCGAAATACTCAACAAAACGAGCGGATTTAAACCCGATGTGTCTGTGGGCTTATTATGGCAGGTAATACCCAACGATGCCTTTAATTATTATTTCGGGGGTTCCTATTATCATGTGCTGCGCCCTTCTACTTCACTGTTCGATGGCTCTCAGTATAAATTACCATCGCGCTATGTGGCACATGCAGGGGCTTATGTATATGTGTCAAATTCGGTAAACTTATTGCCAAGCGCAGCTTTCTATAAGCAAGCCGGCACCTGGCAGGTAAATGCCGGAACTTATGTTCAGTTTGTTTTAGACGATTGGAACGATGCACAAACAGCCTTTGCCATCGGGCTTTGGGCGCGTGTGGCGGAGCCGGTTTTTGATGCGGTAGTGGCGGGCTTTCGCCTCGACTTTCAAAATATTCTTTTGGGCTTCTCTTACGACTTTAATGTTTCTGCACTGAAAAGAGCTTCTAATGTTCGGGGTGCTTATGAGTTATCGCTCATCTATACGGGCGGCTTTTCTTCTAAAGCGAAAAGAAGATATTATATGCCTTGTCCGCAATTGTAATTTTTAAGGAGCTTGAATTATCACTCCGCTTTTATTGATGATTTTTTCAATCGTTATTTCCTGACCTTTTTTGTTTTTTTCTTTCACCAAAACAATGGCTTTATCGTCTATAAAACTATTGGCAAAAGAAAATTGCGGAGCAATAACCCAATTGGCCGAAGTATTAATATAGCCCCAAAGATTTTCTTTGTTGGCTACAGGCGCTAATCCCGAAGAAAAATTTCCCGCGTTCGAAAATTGAGGATAAATAACATGGTTGCCCTGCGCGTTTACGTATCCCCATAAAGAATCTTTTTTTACAGCAGCCAAATCATCGCTGAAAGAATGTGCATCGGAATATACCAGCGGAATCATTACTTTTCCTAAACGGTTTAAATATCCGTAGTTGCTCTCCCGCCTGACCAATGCCAAGCCCGAAACAGACATATCATACACTTCATCATAATACAGAGGAATTATTTCAGCGCCCATTTGGTCTATCATTCCGTAAAAACAATTTTCATCAGGACAATCGCCCCGCGCTACTACTGCATAACCATTTTTAAAATCGCCTGCTTCGGCATACTTCGGAGCAATAGCCCATAGTCCTTCACGATTGATATAGCCCCATAACGTGTCGGACAATGCACCGGCATATCTGCCCGAAAACTCCATCACTTCATCGCTCTTTATTTTGAACGCGAGCTTTTTCGATACAGAATCCACAAACCCAAATCCATCTTCAATTTCTGCCGATTTCAATTTAAAAGCCGCCAGCTTTTGTTCTTTCTTTAATAAATCTTTATTAGGAAATGCAGCATATAACGAATCGAACCGCAATAATGATTTTGTGGTAAACTCTGCCGTTGACAAATAATATAAACGCGCCCATGCTTCGCGATGATTTTTGTTGCCGGAAAATTGCTGAACAAATGAAGCCAGTTCTTTTTCACTTCCGGTTTTAAAATAAAGCGCATACACCGAATCGTCAGCCATAGGCACGAAGCGGTTTTCGGGATATTTTTTTATGAATGAAACGTAGGAATCGAGATTGCCCGGCTTGCAAAGTTCTTCAAACAACAAGCGCTCATAATTTTCCTGCGCATCATCTATGTATGGACTGTTGGGGTATTTATCTATAAATGATTTGAATGCTTTTGAAGTATGGGCTTGTGTGAGCGTTTTATACAAAAGGCTTTCATAAAGATTTTGAGCTTCGGAAAGCTGAGAAGCGTTCGGATACTTCTGCATAAACTCTTTAAAACTCTGGTAGGTAAAATTTTCTTTTGCCTGCGAAAAAGCAATATCGTTGCGTTTTTCAATGGCTGCGTTCATGCGTGCTGCACCGTTGAATTTTTTGATGAAAAATTCCCACGCTTTAATAGTGTTGGCACTGTCTGCTTTATTGAATGCGGTAGTCTCAATCTGAGCGCTCAATAGCTGAAGGGTTTGTGGGCGAACACCTGCCGCAGCATATTTTGAAACAGCCTTAGGATTCGCTTCTTTTTTTAAAATAACTACCGCTCGATTGATGTGATACCACGCGCTGTCGAGTATAGAGCGCGGATGATCCTGCATAAAATAATACCAGGCGGCATTGTAATGCACTACCGGATTGTCGAAATTTTTCTGAAGCGACTTCTGCAAGGCAATGCGCGCCTTTTCATATTCGCCCGCATGAATGAGCTTAAAGGTTTTGTCTTGTGCGCTCAACCGAATGCTTATGCACATCAGCACCGGAAAAAGCAATGCATACAATCTTAAATGCTTTATAAACATATAGCAAAGTTAGAAGTAACAAATGAATGAGCGCCTCATACCATACGTTCAATAATGCTATTACAATAATCCGCTAAAAAATCATGCTGCTTTTCGACCGAAAAATAAGGCATCGTGATAAATGCTTTTTTTGATGTTACGCTGATTACGCCCTTGGCGTAATTAAAAGCATCTGGTTTTTTTGTCAAAACATAAACTTCAGATGCTCTTCTTTTTTATACCAAGTTTTTTTAGTTCTTCACGTTAGCCCTTAATACTATCTATAATTTTTACCGGAGTATTGATTTCAAAAACCCAAAGAAAAATTTCTTTTTTCAATTTGCCTTTGGTCTGTGAGGACACCGACCAAAGGTGGCAGAAATAGTCAGAATCACAGACGAAGCGGATTAACGATTGCAGTGGTTAGTCGCTTGTTTTTTCATTACTATTCTCCATTTTTAATCAATTTCATACTTTTTAAAACTGCACCATTGTTTCTTACGGAAATAGTATAATATCCATCTGAGAAGTTATGAATATCTATAAACATATCGATAGCATGCAAATACTCTTCCAGATTGATATTTTTTACAACCTTACCTTGAATATTGCTAACTAAAATATTATTAGCCGGTGTTATGCTGTTGTAAATTATTCTTACATCGCTTGTAGCAGGATTTGGATATATCGTAATTTTTGAAGAGGCATCTGAGCTATTCATATTAGAGTCAGGTGATGCCATTCTCATACTACTTGCCGGTTGGTTGCATTCTCCGGCAATGGCATTCGGATTATTTGCTAATAATGCTGTGGCGGCATCTGCAGCTACACAAATGGTGTTTGATTTCCCCGCAGGATTGGAAATACAGATTTTAATCTTATCTCCTTTCGATCCACAAAAGAAATTATCAATAGTTTCAAAAACCTTTACTTGAACAAAATCTGTACCTATACATCCATTAGTATCTGTAATGGTTACTCCATAAACTGTAGAAGTGTTCGGACAAACCGAAAAACTCCCTGTTATATCACCGGTGCTCCATTCCAAGGTATAAGGAGAAACGCCTCCAAATATATTCTCCACACTTAAAGGCACACATTCCAAGTCAACATTACCCTTAAAAACAAAAGTATCGTTGGATACAGTTACAAATAATTGATTCGGCTCAATAACAGAAGCCAACAGAACGGCATTACAGTAGTTTGCATCTGTTACAGTAACTTCATAATTACCCACTTCAGCATCGTAAAGATTTTGCTGGGAAGTGTTGTTTGACCATTCATAATTTATAGGATAAGTTCCGTTACTCACAGAAATAAAAACAAACCCATCGGTTCCCCCAAAACAAGTAACATCTTTTACTGAATCTATTTGGGCCGATACTTCAGAATGAATAATAATATCTACAGGCCTTCTTTCACTTTCACAACCGATAAAATCATTGTAAGAAGAAATATATAAAGTAGTAGAAGAACTGAATAAAGAAGTATAGGTTGTTCCTTCATGAAAATAAGTTACATCTGTGGCATCACTGAACCATCGGTATAAAGCAGAATTTTCGGTTTGTGTAACGGATAATTCAAGCATTGCAGGTCCACAGTTCTTTATCCCCACAACTTCAGGCATATCAACAACGATTACAGTAATATCACTTCCGTTATCATTACTGATTAATTCTGGATTATTGCTAACCACTCTTATACGATAGCCTGTCCCGGCAGAAACAGATAAAGGAATGATAGAATTTATTGTTCCTGAATTTGTGGAAGCAATGGTGCCGATTGATACAGGCAATGCAAACGAACCCGAAGCATCGCTTAACTGAGCAGTGAAGGTATTGCCCGTATTGAAAGTGCCATTTATAGCCGTAAAACCTACATCAACGACAGCGCCCGCACAATAGATGGCAGGAGAAATAATATTTGTTTCTAACAATTCTAAATTAGAACCTCCACCAAATATCCTTGCAACTCGATTTCTACCGATACCATTATAAGCGGTGAAATTGCCACCAATGATGATTTTATCATCTGTTGAAAGTGAAATTGAATAGACCTCTTTGTTAGCTCCGGTGCCTATCTCGAAGGTGTCATCAAGGGTGCCATTTGCATTTAGACGTGCTAACCTATTTCTATTAGAGCCGTTGAATAATGTGAAATCGCCTCCAATAATGATTTTTCCATCTAACTGAATTGCAGTTGACCTGATTATACCATTTGCGCCTGAGCCGGGGTGAAAAGATGTATCTATTGAGCCTTCGGCATTCAGTCGGGCAATATGATTCATAACATCGCTGTTGTATAAACTAAAGCCTCCACCTATGATGATTTTACCGTCATGTTGTAACATGATAGTCTGAACCCAATCATTCGCGCCCGCATCAGGATTAAATAATAAGTCCAAAGAGCCATCAGAATGAAGTCTGGCTATTCTGTTTCTGCCTATACCATTATAGGATGTAAAATATCCGCCAATTAGAATTTTGCCATCGGGTTGAAGAGCGATTGAACAAATACTATCATTGGCACCTATGCCGGGGTTAAACAACAAGTCTAAGGAGCCATCAGAATGAAGTCTGGCTATCCTGTTTCTACTGGTATCATTGTATAAACTGAATGCTCCCCCAATAAGAATTTTGCCATCAGGTTGAAGTATAACAGAACAAACTTTATTATTGGCACCTGTTCCGGGGTTAAACAACAAGTCTAAGGAGCCATCCGAATGAAGTCTGGCTATCCTGTTTCTACTGGTATCATTGTATAAACTGAATGCTCCGCCAATGATTATTTTTCCATCCGGTTGAATGGAGGTAGTATAAACAATGCCATTTGTGCCATTGCCTGTATTAAAATCTAAATCGGGCAACCCATCTATATTTAATCGTGCTATTTGATTATAACCAAGGTTGTTGTATGCGCCAAATCCTCCTCCAATAATTATTTTTCCGTCAGGCTGAAGGGCTGTTGTCCAAACTGCATTGTTTGCACCTATTCCTGAGTTAAAGGACAAATCATGACTCCCGTCCGAAAATATTCGGGTAACCCTGTTTCTTGCAATAGTATTAAAAGAATTAAAAGTTCCTGCAATAATCATCTTACCATCCGGCTGTTTGGAGATGGAGAGAATTTCACCACTATTTGCACCTGTTCCCGGATTAAATGATGCATCAAAAGTTCCGTTGCTATTTAAGCGCACGATTCTGTTGATGTCAGTTCCATTATATTTTGTAAACCTTCCGGCTATAATTATTTTTCCGCCTTGCTCTAAATAAACATCTCTAATGGTGTTATTTGCTCCGATACCGGGATTGAAGGTAGTATCAAGAGCCCCGTTTGCGTTTAAGCGCGCTATTCTGTTAATGGCAATATTTTGGTACAACGTAAATGCTCCTCCAACAATAATCTTACCGTCTGGTTGGATAACAGCAGCATAAATATTGTTGGCATTAGAAGCCATTTGAAAAGAAATATCAAGAGAACCATTAGCATGAAGACGCGCCAAACGATTATGGTATATGCCATTATAATATGAGAACCAGCCTCCAATTAGTATTTTACCATCCGGAAGGAAGCAGATTGTTTCAATATAATTATCGGGACCTGCTCCGGGGTCAAAAGTTGTATCCAGAGTTCCGTTTGCATTTAAACGTGCTATTCTATTTATAGTAGTATCGTTGTAAGTAGTAAATATTCCACTAATAATAATTTTTCCATCGGGTTGTAAAACTACTTGGTTAACAAGGAGATTTGTACCTGAGCCCATATCAAAGTTGGTATCCAGAGTTCCATTCTCATTCAAACGAGCAATGTGGTTTATATTAGTGCCATTGTAAGAGGTAAACAATCCACCAATTACGATTTTACCATCAGGTTGGAGCGCAATACTATAAATGGCATTGTTTGCGCCAATGCCCGGATTAAATGTAGTGTCCAAAGTTCCATCCACATTTAATCTTGCAATGGAGTTTCTTACTGTGCCATTATATTCAGTAAAATTTCCTACAATGATAATTTTATTGTCTGTTTGTATTACGCTCGACCAAACAATTGAATTTGCTCCATCTCCATTGCCAAAGCCAATATCTGAAGAATTAAAAGTGTGATCTAATTCTCCGGGCTGTTGTGCAAAAGAAAATAGAATGCAAAAGCAAAGAGTAGATAGATAAAATAATTTTTTCATAATGTAGGGTTTAAAGTGTTATACTGAGATTTTTTTTGTGAGTGAAAAGCATCAACTAACTATGCAGTAATGTGCTAAGCATCTTATTACATGGTTTCATTTTCCTTGAGCGGCAATAAAGCTGTTTCAATGAATTTTTGAAGGCAATTTGAGTAGTTGGACACTCTTAATCGGACGACTGTGCTTTGTTGGTTTCCGAACCGGAACATAAAGCACCTAAAACTTAGGTTCAGTAAAAGAATTACAAGGACTGCAAATCGTTTTACATTTTGGTTGCACTGTAAGCTAATACATTATTTTGATAGCTAAAGTTTTAAATCGAAAATCAGTTTTATTAATTATTTGTTTTCCAGATGTAGCGGTGTAATAAAGATATCTCATTGAAACTGGTCGGTGGGAACACCCGCCAGAGGCAAGAACCACTTCTTATCTTCTCCAAAATCTTCAACGCCTGTCCAATGTTCACAACCGCTTAAAAATTATTTATCCGTTCCAAAAGAACAAAGAGGCACTCTCTCCATGGAAGGCATCAAAACCCTGTATGCTAATAAAATCATAGTTCACAGAATTTTTTCAAACTTAGATTTAGACCTGAATTGCAAAAAATTAAAAGCCATTTATCACGATGCCTTATTTTTCGGTCGAAAGCCGCATGATTTTTTTACGGAGTATTGATTCAAGAAGTATAAAAATATGCCTAACCAATCTTAACCCTATTTTGAGCTCCTCTGTACCATACTTCTTTATTTTTACGGCTTTTAAAAAACTCGACATTAGTGGTTCGGATAATTTTCTTTTTTATTGTTTTGTTTTTAGGAAAAAATCTATTGGCGCAAACTTCTGCCGATTCAATCCGGGCAGATACCGACTCTTTAACAATAAAAAAAGATGTAGTAGAAAAACTCACCTATCAGCAACAACCCGGACTTGCCATTGCTGCTTCAAAAATTTACTTTTCCAAAAAACGATATTCCATCAGTGGCTTTGGCGAAGTTAATTATGTACAGTATCTGGATGAAAAAGATACCGATGTAGGCGATATGGAATTGTACTATACAGGCTTGTATCGCGCTGCCACTTTTTTTGGTTACCGGCTGCATAAAAAAATCATCTGGAATTCGGAGTTTCAAATTGAATTGCTGCACGACCGCACCCAAGAAATTGACTACGAAATTGTATTCGAGGCTTTTATTGATTTTCTTATCAAAGATTACTTCAAATTTCGTGTGGGATATTACCCGCTCACTATCGGGTATGTAAATAATAATGATGAGCCGGTAATGTTTTATTCGGTGAATCGCTCGGAAGTGGAACGCATCATTACGCCTAGCACCTGGATTGAATTGGGTTTAATGTTTTATGGAAACATTTCTAAGGCGGTGAGTTATGCGGTGGGCGTGTCGCAGGGTTTAGATAGCAAGGAATACATTGGTGCATCTTGGATTCGGCAGGGCAGACAGATACGTTTCGGAGTGCCTCGCGGATGGGCAATAAACCCTCAGATAAATTATACTGGAATTAAAGATTTAACCCTGAGCGCATCGGGCTATTTCGGAACTACCGGTCAAGGCGAGCAGGTATAAATTAACAACCAAAAACAAACAGTAAAAGCGCCCGTGCAATTGTACTCGGGTTATGCAAAATACGATTGGAAAAATTTCAGGTTTGTGGGAGTGGGCACTTATGGCAGGCTGAGTGAAACCGACTTGCTGTACCATCTCACACTCGAACATCAGGGCAGAGCGCAAGTGCTTGGTAGCGAAGTTTATGGAGCGCTATTTGAAATCGGTTGTGATATACTTTCTTGTTTCAGAAAAAACAAAAGCTTTGCGCACAAAAAGAATTGGTTTTTCGATTCGGAAGAAATGAAACTGCCTTTATTTGCCAGATATGAGCGATTGAACACGCACCATCAGACTGCAGCCGCATTTCAGACAAACACTTTCAGAGTAAATAATCTTGATGTTTTTACGGTGGGAATCAATTTCAACCCGAAAGAAAATATTGTTTTCAAAGCGAACTACCAGTTCCGCAACAACCGCTCGCGCTTGCCCGGCTTACCAAAAGATTCCGACTTGATTGAATTTGGTTTTGGCTTTATTTATTGAGAATTCTTCGGAAAACAAAAAGAAAATTCATTTACCGAATCAGTGTAACATTTCCGCTTCTGAAAAATCTTTCGCCACTAATGGAGCGCCCGTCAATGACATATTGAAAAACTCCGGCATCCTGCAATTCTCCTTTGTGTGTGCCATCCCACGGAAGATTGGCATTGACGGTTTCATAAACCATTTCTCCCCAGCGATTAAAAATTTTCAGGTTGAACGATTCAATTCGTAAAAGAAATATTTTGAGGAAATCGTTTTTACCATCTCCATTCGGAGAAAATGCACTGGGAACTTTCACGTAGTAACAATCTTCCTTTTTTTCATTAATAAAAATAATATCTATAAACTCGCAACCCTCTGACGTAACCGTGAGAGAAACTTCGCTGGGCACATCTGTGAAAGTAATTATCTGAGAGGTTTCCCCTGTTGACCATTGATAGGTATCTACACCGGAAGGTCCGGCAAGAATAACGGTTTCCGAAAGGCAAATGGCGGTGTCGTTTCCCAAACTGAATATGGGGCGTTGCAACACTTCAACCACCATAGTAGCAGTATCGCTGCCACAAAAAACATCATCTATAATATGTGTTACCGTATAAGTTCCACCCGAAGGAAAAACGTAAATAGCTAAGGAATCGTTGGAGGTGTCGCCATTGCCAAAATCCCAAAACCAGGCGGCTGTAGTTCCATCGGAATTATCGGCAAATCTGACGGGAGTTCCGCTGCATACCGGATTGGCATCGCTGAAAAATTCGGCAAAAGGCAAAGGGCGCACATTAATGGCGAGCTCGGCATAACCACTGCAACCGGGTGTTTGGCTATCAGCTATGGAAAGCGATATGGTAAAATTGCCCGGCTCATCATATACATGAAACGGGTCCCTAACTCCGGCAATATTTCCATCGCCAAATTGCCACAAATGGTTATTGGCTGTAGCAGGTGAAAGGTCGGTAAAGAACACTGTGTCGCCCACGCAGGGGTCGGTGGGAGTAAATGAAAAATCGGCACGGTATGATAAACCCACATCAATTGCACGGGTAACAGAAGAAGAGCAATCGGCACTATTGGCAGTGAGCGTTATGTTGTAAGTGATGGTGTCGGGAAAAGTATGCAACGGATTCTGAAGATTGGAGCCTCCACTACCATCGCCAAAATTCCACTGCCAGCTTACCGGTGTGCCGGTGGTTCGGTCTTCAAAATAAAAGGTGTCTTTCAGGCAACTCGGGCTGATGGTAAAATCAAAATCGGCTGTGATAATATCGGGCATATTGAACACCAAAGGAGCATTTGTAATTGCATTTCCGCAGAAATCGGTAATTGCTCTTCCATCAGCTGCCGCATTAACATTGATGGTGTATGAGCCTCCAATAATAATTGGTGTTGACAGCCGAATAAAGATGCGCTGGGTATATGAGCCAGCAGCGCAATCCGCTCCTCCCGCAGCCACAACTGTTACATTGCTTGGTCCCGTTATCGTAAACTGAGTGCCCAATGTATCAATACTGTCGCACACGACTTTTTCCGACAGCAATAATTCTAAGAGCGTTGTGGTATCGCAGGAGGTAGGTTCCATCGAAACCATAAAAGGCCGAACATTATCAATAATACTTGCGGCATTGGGTGAGTTGGTAGTGAAATCAAGGGTATAACCACCGCCACCAATATTGAAATTATCTACCAACAAAACATACGTTTCGCCCTGAACTGCATTCAGTGGGGCTAAAAACTGCGGTCCGTTTACAGGCGCAGAAGTTGCAGTGGCTCCAATCTGTAATCCGGTAGGCGAACCACCAGCGGTATCTGCAGCATAATTGCAGCGCACTTCTGGCGCTAAGCCCGAAGGAATATCGGCACAGGTAAGTCCGGTTAAATTATAAATAGCGAAATCATAATCATCCTGAGAAGAGGGAGTAATGGTCATTTCAAGAACGCCCGATTGAGTTACAGTGAAAATATACCACACCGAATTATTTTCGAAATTTCGGAGGCAGGAGCCTTGTATGCCTTGTAAATCCTGTATCTGCCCGGTTCCTGAATAGGTATTGGGCTGTGTATAAAACGTCTGACAAACCGGTATGGCATTGGGGCAATCTTGTTCAGGACCACTGATGCCCTGAGCCAGTATGCCTCCATAAACAAACAATAAGAGCGTCAGGAAACTAAGTAAACGAACCATGTATAGATTTAAGTTGGACATCAAATTTAAAAAAATATCAGTCAGTAATCAGGTTTTATAAATTTTGGAAAGCAGCAATAAAACAATAGCCGTGATATTTTAATTCGTGGTTTTAACACCATGGGCTTTAGCACATAACCCAAAAATAAAAACCTCCAGACGAAAAGTTGATTTTCGTTCAGGAGGTTTAAACTTTAATATTGTTGCAATTACTATGCTTTAACTGCTTTTTTCTTGGTTGGAGCGGGTTTTTCTTTTTTGGCGGTCTGCAAATTTTCTAAAAAAGCGTCTATACAACCAACATAATGATTTACGGCATCATAATTTACCGAGTAAGTAATAAATTTTCCTTTGCGCTCTGTTTTCACCACATGGGCATCGCGCATAATTTTTAAATGCTGCGAGGTAATAGACTGCTCTAATCTTAATGAGCCATAAATTTTATTGACATTGATTTCTTTGTTTTTGTCAATAAAAGCTAAAATCTTTAACCTGATAGGATGCGACATAGCTCTGATGATTTCTGCTGCTGTCTCTAATTTTTTTAGATTGATATTCATTGCTGTTGGTTTTATAGTTTCATAAATTATTTAGTAATGGCAATAATAAAATCATTGATTTCTTTCAGGCGCTCTTTATCGAGCGAGTAGTGAATAAACTTCCCGTCACGATGAGTAATTACCACACCGGCTCTGCGCAACACCGCGAGGTGCTGCGAGGCAACAGATTGTTCGAGCTTTAATTGCTGATGAATTTCAGATACCGTTAAACTGTTTTTCGACTTGAGCATATCAATTATTTGCAGCCGTATTTCGTGATTAACAGAACGCAGCATTAAAACCACCTTTCTGAGTTTCGAATATTCAATGCTTTGCATCGGGGTATTATTTGAGTTGAGGTTTTTCATAAAAATCTATTAGATATATTTTAATAACTAACCCAACAAAGAAAAACGAATATGGTTTACAAAAAATTAAAAAAAGGGAAGTTATTTTTTCTGAACCGTCCAGAAAGGTTTAATATAATTAGGTTCAAAGTAGGTGATGTTTTCCAACGAATTTGCTGAAAACAAAGCCAGACAAGGATTTACGAGATGCGCAGCCGAAGATTTGAAGTGTTCTTGAAATTTAATTTCGCTTTTTATTTCTTGAAATTTTTTTCCTCCGTTGCCAAAAAATAAGGTGTTGTTCGTAGTAAAACCTGCGAGCGAAGCGTCATCGAGTATTAAGGGCGCATCGGGCAACACATTTCTTAACATACGGTCGTAAATACTGGTATAAACCTCCAATCTGCGCGCGTCAATCATGGGGCAGTAATAATCGAAGCCGGGAAACTGCTCAGAAGCGCCATAAGCCATTGCCAGCAAAGACGAAACCGCCACCAAAGGAATATCGAACGCGTAACAAATACTTTTTGCCAATGCCGCGCCAATACGTAAGCCGGTGTATGAGCCGGGTCCTTTGCTTACACAAACAGCATGAAGCGTAGTTGGTGGAATATGAAGTTCGGTAAAAAGATTTTTGATGAAAACAGGCGCCAGACTCGAATGGCTGTTTTTGATGTCCGACTCTTTGATGCCCAAAATAGTTGTTCCTTCTGCAATGCAAACCGAGCAAATGTCTCCTGAGGTTTCTATGTAGAGGATGGTGGGGATCAAGGTGGTTGTGTTATGAAGTAAAAAAGTTATAGGGTTATAAAGTGGTAAGGTGGTAAGGTTGCCTTTCCCCAAGAGACTGCATCAAAAGGTGGGTGTAGGATAAAATGATACATTAAAACAAATTTTCGAATAGCACGATATTGAGCCAAAGTTAAACCCGAATTATGCATTAGAATAGGGAATAGGAAAAGATTTTTCCTGAAT
>CAZFFP010000063.1:2341-23153 GCA_964518215.1 uncultured Chitinophagaceae bacterium | reverse complement strand
AAATTCATGCTTGATATATTGACGGTGTAAGATTGACCAAAATTCATTTTTTTATTTCAATTTTTGGTTGTGTAGGCGCTTTACTCAACTTTTATTCCTGGTTTTTTATCATTTTTTGCCTATTACTGAGTTGTTAAAAAAATATTTTTTTTCTGTTTTATACCGAATAATTATTTTTATTTATTTACATTCACAAATAATTGTTCTAAATGAAATTCTTGAATCATGAAGCATAATTTACTCCATTGTCCTGATTGCGGAAATGAACTTACAAGAGTCAGACGAACAAATACTGACCGCATTTATAATCTCGCAACGCTTGGAAAGTATTTCAACAAACGTTATCGCTGCCATGCTTGTTTGAATGAATTTACATTCAGTCAAAAAAACAAATCTAAAGAGCCGGACTCCGATGCTCATGTAGATGCCATCAATACTGCTGCTTTATCGAGAAAAGCCCTTACCGTATTTATTGCATTACTGATGTTGGCATTGTTGGCGTTGATGTTTATACCTGATGAACTGTCGCAAGTGAAAGCATTGATGGAATAGCCTTTCAATTTAAGCTCTATAATGTGTTTCCTGAATTGTTTTTTTGTTTTTGGTTGTATTTTTAACACATGACGAATAAAGGTAACAGCCATTCCCGCCTGCTAATTATTTTTTACTTACTGGTGTTTTACATCTTCTCGTCATTTGCATGGTGGTCTTACCTGCTGCATTCAAAAAACAAATTGGCTTTCGAGCAGCAAGTAATTTCAGAAAGATTATTGCATATCAAATCGCATCAGTTTAATGATAACGATGCGTCATTTTTTTCTACTGAAACATATCAGACTCTTGAGTCAAAGTTTAAGCGCCAGCAATGGATGATAATAGGCGAAGGAGGGGTATTTATTATTTTGCTTTTTGCCGGGGCTTGGCAGGTTCGAAAAACTATCAGCAAAGAGTTTTCACTTGCCGAGCAACAAAATAATTTTCTGCTGTCCATTACTCATGAACTGCGCTCGCCATTAGCCTCCATAAAATTAGCATTACAAACGCTCGAACGAAGAATAACTTTTGAAGACAAATACAAAAAGCTGATTTCAAATTCGCTCGATGATGTAGAGCGACTCCATACTTTGGTAGATAATATTTTGTTTGCTGCCCGCATGGAAAACAGTTCCTACCTGTTTCAGTTGCACCACGACAACCTTTCTGATTTTATTGAGCATTTGTGCGAAAAATTCAAAGCGTATTCGGCAAATAACAGAAAATTTCTTTTTCAAATTGAACCGGCTATTGATTATTCGTTCGACAGGGAAGCTGTGAGGTCTGCCTTGTTTAATCTTTTGGAAAATGCAGTAAAATATTCGCCCGATGATGCTCAAATTTTAGTGGCGCTTTATACCAAAGGCTCCGAAATAATATTAGATGTGAAAGACGAAGGCAAAGGAATACCGCCTAACGAACGTCAAAATATTTTTCAAAAATTTTACAGAATGGGAAGTGAAGAAACCCGCATCGCCAAAGGAACAGGATTGGGCTTGTTTATTGTAAAGCGGGTGGTTGATGCTCATGGAGCAAAAATTTCAGTATTATCTAATGAGCCGAAAGGTTCTGTTTTCAGAATAGTATTTCCATCTTTAAAATAATTTATTACTCTTACTTCAAAATCTATGAATTATGAATATGCGAATTCTTTTGGCAGACGATGAAGAAAATTTACTCGAAGCGGTGAAAATGAATTTGGAATTGGAAGGCTACGAAGTGGTTACTGCGCGTAATGGAAATGAAGCCTGGCAAAAATTTAAAGAGCAGCGTTTCAATCTGGCGATTCTCGATGTGATGATGCCTGAAATGAACGGCTTAGATGTATGCGAAAAAATTAGGCTGGAAGATATGGATACGCCCATTTTATTTCTAACGGCTAAAGACACCAGCACCGATAAAATTAAAGGATTGAAAACCGGAGCCGATGATTATCTCACTAAGCCATTCAATCTCGAAGAATTATTGCTGCGGGTGAAACGATTGCTGCGCAATAGTATTCGCGGAACCAAAGATGAAGCAGAATTGAAAACCTATCATTTCGGTGATAATGAAGTGAATTTTACAACTTATGAAGCTAAGGGTGTTAATGGCAGCGTTACCCTTACCAAGAAAGAAGCAATGCTGCTCAAACTTTTAATAGACCGCAAGAACGAGCCTGTTTCGCGTCAGCAAATTTTACAGTATGTGTGGGGTTATGATGTGTATCCTTCTACGCGAACTATTGACAACTTTATGCTGTCGTTCAGAAAATATTTTGAAAAAGACCAAAAGGAGCCCCGCTATTTTCATTCGGTGCGAGGCGTGGGATATAAGTTTACTGACGATAATCATCAAAACGAATAGCACCGTTTCAATGATTCCAGACTATCAGATTTTCAAAGTCGGGAAGCGCTGCATTGATGAAAGCCGATTGCTTTTCGTAATTCGATTCAGGATAGTAAATAAACAAACAGGATTTATCAGCAATTAAAGAAATAATATCTGCCTCAACTTCGCGGGGAATAGAAGGGCAACCAAAGCTTCTGCCTAATCTGCCGTTTTGCTTAATAAACGATTCGCTTACATAATCTGCACCGTGCATCACGATGTAGCGTTCGCGTGCGTTATCGTTGATGTTTTTTTCCATGCCATCTAAATAAAGCGAAGTTCCGTGTTTACCGATATAGGTTTCTCCGGTTACATAAAAACCCAAACTGCTTTGGTGCGATTCAGGCGTGTTAGAAAATTTTTCGGCAAACTCATCGCCCGTATTTCTTCCATGTGCCACTAAAGTATGGTGTAAAACCTTTTTTTCTTTCAAGTCAATAATCCACAAACGCTTGGTATTGGAAGAAAGTCTGAAATCAACAATGGTTAGTATGTGCTCTTTTAAAAGCTGTCCGTTGCTTTTCAGTTGATGGTAGCCTTTCATGGCTTTCATAAATACATCGAAGGAAGGCATTTCTTCTTCGCTTTCAAAAAGGCTGTAAATTAATTTTAATGATTGAACCGGCTGAAGTGCTTGATGTTTTTCTTCAGAAGCAGCATTGTTTTCATGAATACCGGCACTTGCCAAATTGTAAATGCTGTAACACGAAAACAGCATCATAAAAACCAAAACCGAAAGTATTCTCAATGAAATGCGCTGCATGTTTTCTTTACTGTCGGCTTCTTTAACGGTTTTGAAGAATAAATGTTACACGAATAAATGATTTACACTAAAGTCTTGGGCAAAAATTGGCAGGTGAAAAATAGGAAGGCGCTTGTTTCTTATGAATATAAATGAGCGATAATTCCACAGCGCCTTGTCCGCGACTGGCGGGGCGGAGTTTTGAAATATTGGCATCATAACTTAATCCGACTCTGAACCCATAAATTTCGAGAGCCGCCATAGGAATAATGGCATCTCTCCAACGATACCAGGTGCCGAAATAGAAAGTAGTTACATCGCTTATGTCGTAGCCTAAAGCCGCACCGATGTTCAATTGTTGAGCAGTATTTTGCGACATGAAAAGTAATGCCGGTGTCAATGTTACATACTTTCCGAAGCGGAAATCGGTAGCGGCATGAAAGGTATATCGCCTGCTCAATACACTGCCGTTATCTCCTAAAAATGATTGTTTCGGTTGATTGATGTGTGCAACAGAAAAGCCTGCATAAGCATTGGCTTTTTTGCTGAAATATCCTTTCCATAAAACCCCGGCAGTTACCGTAGGCATGAAAATAGAATTGTTGGCTTCATTTTCACCGGTGGGAAGTGAGAGGTCAAACCCGCCATCGCCATCAAACTGCGACTCAAAAGCCAACTTTCTGAAATCAATTCTTTTGTTGAGAAACCCGCCCTGAAGCCCAAATGACAAACTGTATTTTTTGAAAGCATCCAAAGTTTTGGAATAAGCTAATGAAAGCTGTGCCGATTGTGTGGTGAGTGCTCCATCGCCAGCTTTGTCGCTAAACACTACAACCCCCACACCGAATATATCGTAGCGCATTTTTTTCTTCATCAGTCCCATATCGAAAGAACCGCTGTAAGTAACATAAGGGTTATTGGATATAGTATATGCCTGATTCCGATACATGGTAGTCAATCTGAAATCACCGAAAAAATTTCCGGTGAGTGCCGGATTAAGATTTAACGGATTGGCATAGTATTGAGAAAAATGTATGTCTTGCGATTGAACCTGAAATAGTGTGCAAAGACTAATAATTACTAAGGCAGAAAACTTTTTTGTCACGGGTTTACTGGTTTCGACTTAAAGGTAAGAATATTTTGAATACAAAATAGGTGGGCGAATTATTAACATTTTAAAAGTTTTTTACGGAGACAAGAAAGGAGTCCTTTCATTGAACGGTTAATTACCTAATCAATGTAATACTTCCATTTCGCTTGTGTTGAATATTATTAAAAGTGGTTACGAACAAATGATATACATATACTCCCTCCTGTTGAGGCTTTCCGTTGAAGTGTCCGCCCCATTTTTCTTTCGGCTTTTCCGTTTCAAAAACTTTTTCGCCCCAACGATTAAAAATCATAAAATGAAAATTTTTGAAGCATCCGCCAAACACTTCCAGCGAATCATTAATGCCATCGGAATTGGGCGAAAAAGCATTCGGAATAAAGAAGGATTCGCAGCCGCAACTGTCGTCATAGGAAGTTATAAGATTGGTAATAAGCAAACTGTCGCAACCGGACAAAGAAACCAGAGTGTCATAATAAATTCCCGGATTGAACTGTGCCGCACCACCTGTGAAAAATGAATCTTCATAACACACATATGCTTCTCTTTCAAACGAAATTGGATTCAACACAGTTAAATGGGTAACCGCAAAGCTGTCGCATCTGCCGGAAGCAGAAATTTGTTCTATATAAATCCCCGAAACAGTTTGATAATTTCCGGCTACGAAATGTGAATCGCCATAGCAAACGGTAATTTCTGTAAAAGTTGAATCGGGAATGATAACATGCAGGAAAGTAGTTACAATACTGTCGCACGAAAAAGAATTTACTAAGGTGTCTTGATACGTGCCTGTTTCATTAACAATATTTCCTGAAGGCAATACATATTGCTCATAACCACAAATAGTATCAAACACTTCGGTACTTGTAATAGGGTTAATAATTAATTCAGTAATAACAATACTATCGCAATTCAAAGCACTGAGTAAAGTGTCGTAATATATTCCCGCATCGGTTTGAAAAGCGCCTCCGATAAAGTATGATTCACCTTCGCAAATCGAAACATCTTCGTTGTGATAAACAGGCCCGATAACATTTAAAATGGTGCTAACTACACTATCGCATCCTACATTGTTTTGAAAAGTATCAAGGTAAGTTCCCGATACAGTTTGTGCTTGTCCACCGGCTAAGTAATTTTCGCCTTCACAGATAGATACATTATTGGTAACAGTATCTGTTCTCAGGAATGATAAATTTGTTATCACCACACTATCGCAGGTGTTGGCAGCAGCAAGCGTATCGTTATAAATTCCCGGACTACTCACCACTGTTCCGTTAGGCAATGTATAATTTTCGCCTGGACACACCGCCACGTCATTATTGGTAAACACACGCGGAATAATCGTAAGAACGGTGGCAACAACACTATCGCACCCGAATTGATTATCGAACAAATCATAATAGGTTCCGCTAACGAATTGCGCACTGCCTCCTACGGTATGGCTTTGACCTTCGCAAATTGTAATATTCAAAACCGTTGAATCAGTCGGAAAAAAAGAAAGGTTGGTTACCACAATGCTGTCGCATCCGGTAGCATCTGAAATAGTATCGGAATACATGCCTTCGCCAACAACTATATTTCCACCCGGCAACGTGTAATTTTCGTCCGGGCAAATAGAAATATTTTGTGTGAAAACCGGAGGTGCGGTAACTTCTACTGCCTGAATAGTGGTGTCTGTAATGCAATCTATATATCTGATGAGTTGCACATTATAAATTCCGGCATCAGAAAAAGTATGTGAAGGACTTAAAAGTGTAGATGTGTTATTCTGCACACCCGAAGCAGGGTCGTCAAAAAACCATCGAACAGAATCGAGAAAATTGGTATTGCTGGTAATGGTGAAAGCCGTAGTGCTTCCAATGCAGGCGTTTGAAAAACTTACAGTTTCAATGGTGTCGAAAAAACTTTGAATAAAAGGCGGCAAACCTAAAACCGCATTTCTTCCCAATAAATCCACCGAGTTAAACTGCACATTGCATCCTAAACCCACCACATTTGGATTGTTAATAGTGGCTAAAAATGGTTGGTTGAAATGTGGAATATAAATTCTCCCATCAGGTCCTATTTGTATGGTGCCTCCCCTGTAATTTACTCCTGTGCCCGGACCCAATCCCAAGTTTTCTATCGAATTGATAATATTGGCAGGCGTTCCTGCCTGAAGATTCCATTGATACATGTTTCCGTTTTCTATGCTCAATGCATAAAGCAAATTGTTGTCAGGCGAAAACGAAACTCCGTATGCGCCACCCGGATTGCTCAATAAAATAGGATTGGATACAACGCCTGTATTGTTATTGAAATCGAGCACTTCAAAACCTTGTGCTCTCATTGCGGTGGCAAGTTTGAGTCCATTGGGCGCTGCGGTTAAGCAGCCCCATCCGGGCCATCCTTCTACTTGACCTACATCGGATATTACAGGAGCATTAACACCGCCACAATCAATCAGATAAGCATAATACCGATTGTTATACATGCCATGTCCGATTACCCAAACATATAAACCATTAGCATGTTTTAAAGCAGTAACTTTTTCGGCAGAAGGAGTAAAAAGCTGAGTGTTTTTTGTAGCTGTAATTACATCGCCCAAGCCATTGTCTAAAGTCATGTTCACTTCAGAAAAGCCGAAGCCAGCGGGTTGTCCCTCGGCAGCGACTGTAAAAATGTAGTAGTGTGTAGTGGAGCCGGGAGCCGGAACAATGAGCGCTGATTGTGCAGAAGAAGGGTGACCGGTCATTCCAAAACCATTGGGCATTTGTGCATGATTTCGGTTCCATACAGTAATGCCGTCTGTATAAAAAAGCAGATTCCCGTTTTTGTCGCAAATGGAAGCACAGCCTTCTCCGGTATTTAGAATACCATTATTAAGTGCTGTCGGAGTGCCACTATTAAAATCTACTCCTGCAAAGCGCCCGAAATACCAAATATTGGCTTCGTTTTGAGCAAATAAACTTTGATTCAGTATGAAGAATAAAAGAATGACAGACAATCGTTTCATTTCGTTGAATTATATCATAAAATTAAAGTTTAATTCATTACCTGCAAGTAGAATATTTGCGTCTTACTTTTTCTTTCTCGTTTCACGTAAACTGTGAATGTTTCCTTTTATTTAAACCTTATTTTGCTCGGCATATATTTTTCAAAATAAAAAGTGGTTGTTCACTTAATATTCCTGACACAAAAAATTTACTTTCCACATCGTTAAGTATTGTAAAATCTACAATCGAAATTCTTTCCACTTTATTTGTTGAAAAGTGAATTTCGAAATTGATTTTGTGGTAGGTATTATTGTATTGTCGCTTGGCGGATAATTCAGCCGGGTGGTTCCCAAAACTTATTGAATATAGTTGACGTGATAATTAATGTATAATCATCGCGCAGGGAAGTTATCTCTGTTGCGAATATAAAAAAATATAAAAAATGGCAGCCAATTTACCAGAACCCATCCTCACAGAAACCAAAAACCGTTTTGTTCTTTTCCCTATTCAACACGATAAAATATGGGGCATGTATAAGCAGGCGGAAGCCAGTTTTTGGACTACCGAGGAAATTGACCTGAACCCCGATCTTGCCGATTGGGCTAAATTATCTGCTGATGAAAAACATTTTGTATCGCATGTATTGGCATTCTTTGCCGCCAGCGATGGAATCGTGAATGAAAATCTTGTTTTGAATTTCATGCAGGATGTGAAATTGCCCGAAGCCCGCTGCTTTTATGGTTTTCAGGTAGCTATTGAAAATATTCATGCCGAAACCTATAGCCTGCTTATTGATACCTATATAAAGGATAATAAAGAAAAAGAACGCCTGTTCAATGCCATCGAAACTGTTCCTTGTGTAAAAAAGAAAGCAGATTGGGCACTCAACTGGATTGAAAACGCCCCATCGTTTGCGCATCGCTTAGTAGCATTTGCCGCAGTGGAAGGCATCTTCTTTTCAGGAAGTTTCTGCTCTATTTTCTGGCTCAAAAAAAGAGGCTTAATGCCCGGACTTTCTTTTTCGAATGAACTTATTAGCCGCGATGAAGGCTTGCACTGTGATTTTGCATGTCTGCTTTATTCTATGCTGAACAACAAGCTTCCGTTCGATGAAGTGAAAGCCATTATCTGCGATTCGGTAGAATATGAAAAAGAATTTGTTGCCGATGCTTTGCCCGTTTCGTTGGTGGGCATGAATGCCGACCTTATGAAACAATACATCGAGTTTTGTGCCGACCGCCTTTTTCTGGCGTTGGGCTACGACAAAGTGTATTCTGCCACCAATCCGTTCCCGTGGATGGAAATGATTTCGCTTCAGGGCAAAACTAATTTCTTTGAAAAGCGTGTAGGCGAATATCAGAAATCAGGCGTATTGGCAGACAAAGACAAGCAGGTATTTTCGTTAGACGAAGATTTTTAAAAACCAACCAACTAAATATTATTCACCCTATAAATTCATAAACCATGTATGTAATAAAAAGAAACGGAAAAAAGGAGCCGGTTTATTTCGATAAAATCACATCGAGAATTAAAAAACTGAGCTACGGTTTAAATACCGAATACGTGGATTCTGTAGAAATTGCCAAAGTAGTAATACAGGGCATTTATGACGGTATTCCCACCACCGAATTAGACAACCTCGCAGCTGAAACTGCCGCTTCCATGACCACGCGTCATCCCGATTATGCCATTCTTGCAGCACGTATTGCCGTTTCAAATCTTCATAAGAATACCAAGAAGTCGTTTTCAAAAACCATCAGCGACCTCTATAATTATGTTGACCCAAAAACCAACGAAAAGGCTCCGCTCATTGCCGATGATGTGTATCAAATCATCAGTAAAAATTCCGACCGTCTTGATTCGGCTATTATATACGACCGCGATTACGATTACGATTACTTCGGTTTTAAAACTTTGGAAAGAGCATATCTTTTGAAGCTGAATAATAAAGTAGCTGAACGTCCGCAACACATGATTATGCGTGTGGCGGTTGGTATTCATAAAGAAGATATTGACAGCGCCATAGAAACCTATGAGCTGATGAGCGAGAAATGGTTTACACACGCCACTCCTACACTGTTCAATGCCGGCACTCCAAAACCCCAGTTGTCTTCTTGCTTTTTGCTTTCAATGCAAGACGACAGTATCGAAGGTATTTTCAATACTTTGAAACAATGTTCATTGATTTCGCAAAGTGCCGGAGGCATAGGCTTAAGTATTCATAACGTTCGTGCTACCGGAAGTTATATTCGTGGCACCAACGGACAATCGAACGGCATAGTACCCATGTTGCGAGTGTTTAACGATACTGCCCGTTATGTGGACCAAGGCGGGGGCAGAAGAAAAGGCTCATTCGCCATTTATCTCGAACCCTGGCATGCTGATGTTTATGAGTTTCTCGATTTGAGAAAAAACCATGGAAAAGAAGAACACCGCGCCCGCGATTTGTTCTATGCTTTGTGGATTCCAGATTTGTTTATGAAGCGTGTAAAAGAAGATGGTCACTGGTCGCTCTTTTGTCCCAATGAAGCACCCGGATTGTTCGACAGTTACGGAGAAAAATTTGAAGAAATTTATTTAAAACACGAAAGCGAAGGACGTGCCCGCAGAGTAGTAAAAGCGCAGGAATTATGGTTTGCCATTCTCGAAGCACAAATAGAAACAGGCACTCCTTATATCCTTTATAAAGATGCCGCCAATAAAAAATCCAATCAGCAGAATCTTGGAACCATTCGTTCGAGCAATCTCTGCACCGAGATTATCGAATACACTTCGAAAGATGAAGTAGCTGTTTGTAACCTCGCTTCTATTGCGCTCAATAAGTTTGTAGAAAACGACACTTACAATTTCCAGAAACTTTATGATATTACTTATGTGGTTACCAAAAACCTCAACAAAGTGATAGACGTAAATTTTTATCCGGTACCCGAAGCGCGTAACTCCAACATACGCCACCGCCCCATTGGTATTGGTGTGCAGGGCTTGGCAGATGCTTTTATTATGCTGAAACTTCCTTTCGACAGCGAAGAAGCGGCTATTCTGAATAAAAACATTTTTGAAACCATTTACTTTGCCGCTGTTACCGCATCGAACGATTTGGCTAAGGAACATGGTGCCTACGAAAGTTTCAAGGGTTCTCCTATCAGCAAAGGCGTGTTCCAGTTCGACATGTGGAATGTAACTCCCTCCGACCGCTGGAACTGGGATACACTGAGAAAAGAAGTGATGGAATATGGCGTGCGCAACAGTTTATTGCTGGCGCCTATGCCTACCGCTTCCACATCTCAGATTTTGGGTAATAACGAATGTTTCGAGCCATATACTTCAAACATTTATGCCCGCAGAACATTATCGGGTGAGTTTGTTATTGTGAACAAGCACCTCATGAAAGATTTGATTGAGTTAGGCTTGTGGAACGATGATATGAAAAATGCCATCATCAGCCACAATGGCTCGGTTCAAAACATCAACGGAATTCCCGATGATATTAAAGAGATTTACAAAACCGTTTGGGAAATCAAACAGAAAAATATCATTGATATGGCTGCCGACCGTGGCGCATACATTTGCCAAAGCCAGAGCATGAATCTCTTTGTGGAAAGCCCCAATTTCGGCAGGCTCTCTTCAATGCACTTTTACGCTTGGGAAAAAGGTTTGAAAACCGGTATTTATTACCTGCGCACCAAAGCCGCTGCCGACCCGATTAAATTCACCGTAGATAAAAGCGCTGCACTAAAATCTACCACTAAGCCGATAGTGCCTGTTGTAAATGTGGTAGCCGCAAACGGAATGGTGGTGAGCAAAGAAGAAGCTCAACAACAGATTACCTGTTCGCTCGATGACCCCGAAGGTTGCGAGATGTGTGGAAGTTGATTTTTGTAAGGCTTACTTTGTTTATCTCAATAAAACTCCTGATTCACCACATCAGGAGTTTTTCTTTTTTGTAAACATCGAATCATACTCGTTAAATTTGAAGATGATTGTTTTTTGCATTTTACTGACGCTATTCTACGCATCGCACAGCATCTTAGCCACCACTACTTTGAAACAAAAATTAAGAAACAGCTATTCGGCAGCATTCCGTTTTTACAGGATTTTTTACACTTTGTTTTCGGGTGTTTTTTTTACTTTCATTGTATGGTGGTTCATTCAAAAACATGAATACCATTTTCTGTTTAAATCGGTTTCAGTTTTGAAATATTTAGGCATAGTAATGGCAGTATCGGGCTTGTTGTTCACAGGCTGGGGCGTCTTGCGCTATGGCATTGCAGAGTTTACAGGCATCAATAGTTTTTTTAAAATAGAAAACTCAAAGTCAACTGAAAAACCTACCCTTAACAAATCAGGCATTAACAGTTGGGTTCGACATCCTATTTATACCGGAATTGTTTTCGCAATGTTTGGTCTTTTGCTTTTATTACCCACCAAAATGACACTTATGGCAATAATTATCACAAGTGTCTATCTCGAAATCGGCATTCGACTCGAAGAGCAGAAACTCATTGAAGAATTTGGCAGCGATTATGAAGAATACCGAAAGCGTGTGAAGAAAATTATTCCGTTTGTTTATTGAACCCTTTACAATTGGCTCAAAGGCATGGTTTGCGCTGCGCACTATTATTTCGGAACTTTACAGTTATGCGAATTTTGATAATTTTTGGTGGGTGTTTATTTGGAATGTTCCTACACGCGCAGAATTTTTTTGAAGAGCATTTTTCTTCCGAAGAAAAAGCTGTTCAAATTGTTACCGGACAAATATTAGTGCAGTTGCAGCCAAATATTTCCGCCATTCAATTTTCAGAATATTTCAAACAGGAAAATCCATTCGTAAAATTTGAAACAGTGGAACAACTCGCTTTGAGTTGGAATATCTGGCTGTTTGAAACTGAAGCCGGACACGAGCAGGAAGTTTTGTTACAGGTTAGAAAAATGAAAAATGTAATTGCGGCACAATTAAACCACTATGCTGCTCCCCGCAGTGTAACGCCTAACGACCCTTATTTTTTTCAGCAATGGAATTTGCTCAATACGGGGCAGGGCAACGGCACTCCCGGTGCCGATATTAAAGCTACCAAAGCATGGAATTTAACTACCGGTGGCAAAAGCGCTCAAGGCGATACTATTGTGATTGCTGTGATTGATGATGGTTTCGACCTCATTCACAGCGATATGCAATTCAAAAAAAATCATCAGGAAATTCCGGGCAATGGCATTGATGATGATGGCAATGGGTATATAGATGATTATGACGGATGGAATGCTTTTAACAACACAGGAAATATTACTTCCGCCTTTCATGGAATGCATGTGGCGGGAATTGCCGGTGCCAAAGGCAACAATAACTCAGGTGTTGCAGGCGTGAACTGGAATGTTCATATACTTCCGGTAGTGATAAAAAATTATACCGATGCTGAAGTTACCCGTGCTTATGCTTATGTGTTTGAGCAAAGAAAAATTTACAATTTGTCGAATGGCGCGGCAGGTGCATTAATTGTAGCAACCAATTCTTCCTTCGGAGTAAATTTTGCCAATCCTGCAGATTATCCTTTGTGGTGCGGCATGTATGATTCGTTGGGTAACATTGGAATTTTGAACGCCATAGCGCCACCCAACACTTTTGCCGACATTGATGTTCGCGGTGATGTTCCTACAGCTTGTGCCAGCGATTTTATCATTGCTGTTTCTAACTCCAATATCAATGATATTTTGGTATCAGCCTTTGGCGTCACAACAGTTGATCTCACTGCGCCCGGTTCTGCCATTTATTCTACTTACCCCGGTAATACATACGGAGCGCGAACCGGCACATCTATGGCATCGCCTCATGTGGCGGGCGTGGTGTCGCTCTTGCTTGCGGCAGCATGTGACAGCTTCATGACTGCATACAAAAACAATCCTGCGCAGGTAGCACTAGAAGTGAAAAATTTTATTTTGAATGGGGTAGATAAAATTCCTTCACACGCTAACAAAACAGTTTCTGGCGGCAGGCTCAACGCTTTTCGTTCTATTCTTTTTATGAAACAGCAATACTGTGTTGATTGCATTTTGGATATTCAGTTTCAAACTCAAAACACTACTTGCAGCAATAGTAATGACGGAGAAATTATTACAAGCATTACCAACGGAACCCCTCCCTATATTTTTGATTGGTCGGATAACAGCGATACGCTCAGCCCATCAGAACTGAATGCCGGCAATTATTTTTTGTTGGTGATTGATTCGAACAACTGCATGGGTATTGCAGCCACAGAAATAATGAGTGCGCCTCCCATCATGCTCAACTTTACTGTTCAGGAAGCAAACAGCGGACAATTTAACGGCTCTGCAACTGTGGGTGTGATAGGTGGAATTCCGCCTTATGATATTCGCTGGAACGATGCGGCACAAACCAACGGCAACAGCATTTCGGGTGTGTTGCCGGGCAATTACACCGTTACGGTTGCCGATGCGAATAACTGCACCCGAATAGAAACCGTTACCATTGGTGTCTTAAGTAATATTGAGGAAAAAGATTTTCCCGACATAAGAATTTTTCCCAATCCTGCACTAAATAGTTGTATTATTGAAGTAGCTCAAAACATGAAACAAACAGTTGCAATCAGTATCAGCGATGTAAGGGGAAAAATTTTATTTTCAGAAGAAAATATTCAATTTCAGAAATACATTCTTTCTCTTGAAAATTATGCTCAGGGAATTTACTTTATCGGTATTCAATCTGAAAAATGGAAAACCGTGCGTAAAATTGTGAAAGAATAAAACAAAGCGGTTGGCGTTACTGCTTCATTGCCGCAAACACGAACGAGAAAAAACACTACATGAACGATACGATAAAAGAAAAAAGGTGGGTAGTAAAAGAGGCAGACGAAAACATTACCAAAGAATTACAGGAACAACTTAAAATTCATCCGGTGCTTTGCAGACTTTTGGTGCAGCGGGGCATTATGAATTTTGAAGAAGCAAAAAAGTTTTTCCGCCCCGAATACGAACACCTGCACGACCCCTTTTTGATGCGCGATATGGACAAGGCAATTGCCCGAATCGAAAAAGCCATCAGCGAACAGCAACCCATCATGTTTTATGGCGATTACGATGTGGACGGCACTACTTCTGTTGCGCTCACCTACACTTTTTTCAAAAATTTTTATGATCAGGTGCATTTCTATATTCCCGACCGCTATAGTGAAGGCTATGGCATTTCATTTCAGGGAATAGATTATGCTGCTGAAAATAATATTCCGCTCATTGTAGCGCTCGATTGCGGTATTAAGTCTATAGACAAGGTTTTGTATGCCAAAGAAAAAGGGGTTGATTTCATTATTTGCGACCACCATCTTCCGGGCGATGAAATTCCTGATGCTTATGCCGTGCTCGACCCTAAGCGCAACGATTGCGATTATCCATATAAAGAATTGAGCGGTTGCGGCATTGGTTTCAAATTGTGTCAGGCATTTGCCATGCGGAATAATATTCCTTTCGAGAAAGTGGCGGAATTACTCGATTTTGTAGCCATCAGTATTGCAGCCGATATAGTTCCTATTACGGGTGAAAACCGTGTGCTGGCATATTTTGGTTTGAAAAAAGTGAATGAAAATCCGAGTCCGGGTATTCGTTCGCTCATTCATCTGAGTGGACAAACACGCGAATTGAGCATTTCGGATTTGGTGTTTATGATTGGTCCGCGCATCAATGCTGCCGGAAGAATTAAACATGCCAATCAGGCAGTAGAACTGCTAATTTCGGGCAGCGATGATAATACTTCGGGCAAAGCGGGCGACCTGAATGTTACCAATTCGCAACGCCAGAATTTAGACCGCGAAACCACCGAAGAAGCGCTCGAATTGATTCGTTCCAATCCCGATTTGGAAGAGCGCAAATCAACCGTATTGTTTCAACCACACTGGCATAAAGGAGTTATTGGAATAGTGGCTTCGCGCCTCATTGAAGCCTACTACCGCCCCACGATTATTCTTACCGAATCGAACGGAAAAATAACCGGCTCTGCCCGCTCGGTGAAAGGCTTCAATATTTATGACGCCATTTCCGCTTGCAGCGATTTGTTGGAGCAATATGGCGGGCACATGTATGCCGCAGGCTTGACTATGTCGCCCGAAAACGTAGATGAATTTATGGAGCGCTTTGAAGCAATAGTAAGCGATACTATCGAAGAACATCAGTTGATTCCCGAAGTGGAAATTGATGCTGAAATCACTTTCTTGGACATCAATCAGAAATTTTACAAAATACTTTGTCAGTTTGCACCCTTTGGTCCGGGCAATATGCGTCCGGTGTTTTTAACTCGAAATGTAAAAGACCGTGGCGGCTCACGCATTGTAGGTTCAGCGCACCTGAAACTCGATATTACCCACCGCGATATTAATGCCAGCGCCATAGCTTTCGGAATGGCGCATTTTGCCGAGCATGTGGTGGGCAATGGCAGACCTTCCATGCCTTTCGATATTTGTTATGTTATTGAAGAAAATGTTTGGAACGGCAGCACATCCTTGCAGTTAAACGTGAAAGATATTAAAGTAGGCAACTGATTTTTCAATTTTTATAAGATGATTTTAAGAGCAGAAAATCTGGTAAAATCCTATAAAGGCAGGCGCGTGGTGAACGATGTTTCCGTTGAAGTGAAACCGGGCGAAATTGTAGGTTTGTTAGGTCCTAACGGAGCCGGAAAAACTACCAGTTTTTATATGATAGTAGGCTTAATAAAAGCTGATGAAGGAAAAATATTTTTAGACCAAACAGAAATTACCAATTACCCCATGTATAAGCGGGCGCAATTGGGTGTGGGTTATCTGCCTCAGGAAGCATCGGTTTTTCGGCAGCTTACGGTAGAAGACAATATTATGGCGGTGCTCGAAATGACACAACTTCCCAAAGCCGAGCAGAAAGCAAGATTAGAAGGCTTACTCAACGAATTTGGATTGGTCCATGTGCGCAAAAACAAAGGCATAGTGCTTTCGGGTGGTGAAAGGCGCAGAACCGAAATTGCGCGGGCGCTGGCTACCAATCCTTCTTTCATTTTATTAGACGAGCCTTTCGCGGGCATTGACCCTATTGCGGTAGAAGACATTCAGAAAATTGTAGAGCAACTGAAATTTAAAAACATCGGTATTCTCATTACAGACCACAATGTGCAGGAAACGCTCTCCATCACCGACCGCGCTTACTTGTTGTTTGAAGGAAAAATTCTCAAATCGGGCATTCCCGAAGAACTTGCCGCTGATGAACAGGTGCGCCAGTTTTACCTTGGTAAGAACTTTGTTTTGAGGAAGAAGAGGGTGCTGGAGGAGTAAGAAAATTTTCTATACTCTTCTCTTTTTTATTGACAATTTAAATTATCCTCTCACTAAGAACCCGGGATATATTCCACTTGAATAGAGTAGTTTTTTGTTTTAAAGACGTAAAAAAAACGTGAGCCAAACACCGGCTCACGTTTTTTTATTCTGAAGCAAATATTTCTGGAGGAATCAGAAACAATATTTATTTTCTGCAATCAGCCTGTCGGCAATTTTTCTGCGAAGGGCTTTGGTGTTTACTATTTCATATTTAGTGAAACGTTTCAAGCCCATAAGCATTACGCGCAGTTCATCGCCATCGGCAAATGCTGCAATGGCATGTTTGCCCGAAAGGTTGATGCGCTCTAATGCATCGCTCAGATATACTTTGGTGATGTCGTAATAGATAGCTGCTTTTTCTTCGCCCCACAACTCATAAAGTTTTTCTGTTTTGAGCAAAGCCGATTCAATAGCGAAAACTTCCATCATCATATCGGCAACATTCATCAATACTTCCTGTTCTTCTTTCATTGAAGCACCTAATTTTTGAAATGCAGCACCGGCAGTCATTAAAATGGCTTTCTTAGCATTTAACAACGCTTTTTTCTCGGCAGCAAATGCGCCTTCATCGCCTGCACTGAAATCGGGCACGCTCATTAATTCCTTCTGAACAGCCATTGCAGGAGTCATCAAATCAATTTTGCCTGCCATAGCACGTTTCACTAAAGTATCTACTGAAAGCATGCGGTTAATCTCGTTAGTGCCTTCAAATATTCTGTTAATACGAGCATCGCGATAAGCACGGGCAGCAGGCGCTTCTTCGCTGTAGCCCATACCACCATATACTTGCACTAATTCATCTACCACATAGTCTAAAGTTTCAGAACCAATTACTTTCAGCATTGCACACTCTAAGGCATACTCTTCAGCAGCACCTAATAAGGCTTCGCTCATAGATTTGCCTTTCTCGCGCAACATGTGTTCGCTATCGTTAATTAAACCTGAAACACGATAGTTTAAAGCATCGGTAACCCAAACTTTAATAGCACTCTCGGCTAATTTGTGTTTAATAGCACCAAAGTTTGAAATAGGTTGTCCGAATTGTTGACGCTCGTTAGCATATTGAATAGATTGAGTTAATGCGCGTTTTGCACCACCTAAAGTACCTGCACATAATTTATAGCGACCAACATTCAGAATATTGAAAGCAATTTTGTGTCCTTTACCAATTTCGCCTAATAAATTTTCTACCGGAACTTTTACGTTGTTAAAGAAAATTTGACGGGTTGAAGAACCTTTAATACCCATTTTCTTTTCTTCTGCACCACGGCTTACACCTTCTAAGTTAGCATCAACAATAAAGCCTGTGAATTTTTCACCATCAATTTTGGCAAATACCACAAACACATCGGCAAAGCCACCGTTAGAAATCCACATTTTTTGTCCGTTTAAAATGTAGTGCTTACCATCTTCGCTCAATACGGCTTTAGTTTTTGCAGCCAAGGCATCAGAACCAGAACCCGGCTCAGTTAAGCAATAAGCAGCTTTCAATTCGCCTGTTACCAATTTTGGCAAATACTTAGCTTTTTGTTCTTCGTTTCCGAAATACAAAATAGGTAAAGTACCAATACCGGTGTGTGCGCCCATAGAAATACTGAAAGCATGACCACCGCCAAACTCCTCAATTACAATAGAGTTGGTATTGAAATCCAGACCCATGCCACCATATTCTTCAGGAATAGCGGTGCCTAGCAAGCCTAATTCGGCAGCTTTATCGAGTAAAGAAATGGTTAAGCCTTCTTCTTGTGCATCAATAGCATCTAAGCGAGGCTGAATTTCGTTGTTTACAAAATCGCGACAGGTTTGTAAAATCATTAGTTGCTCTTCTGTGAACTCTTCACGAAGGTAAATGTCTTGAGGATTGGTTTCTTTTATCAAGAACTCCCCACCTCTTAAAAGTTTTTTTGTTGCTGTTGTTGACATAATTTTTGTTTTTGTTAAGATATAAGATTTGAGACGTGAGATATGAGACTTTAGCTCCGTCTTATTTTTTTTGGTTTTTCAATGTTTCTTTAAATGCGTAAATCATTTTCTGAATTTGTTCTAGTTCATCAATTACAGGATTTACTCTATCATAGCTAACCAAACCTAATTCAGCCGCAATAATTAATTGTGTTACCAATTCAAAAGAGCTTCCGTTTGCTATTCCCAGAAAATGAACAAATTCATTATTGGTATTTCTTCCTGCTCCTTCAGCAATGTTAGACGCAACTGACACTAATGCTCTCTTAACTTGGCTGGTTAATTCATAACGCTCACTCAGAGGAAACAAAGAAACTATTTTATAAACTTCAACCGCCATTTTAATGGCTTTTTTCCAGATAATAAGTTCTTTGTAGTTGTGCATCAGAAACAGTTTTATTTCAGAAAAAATATGAGATGAAAGACAATAAGGTCTCACATCTCATATCTAATATCTCACTTCTAAAAAGCATAACGATTCTCCTCAATCAACTTAGCAGCAACTCTCTTGCGTGCACCAATGGTATCGAATGGTTCGTATTTAGTAAAACGCTTCAAGCCCATTAACATTACACGTAAAGTGTCGCCATCGTTGAAAGCACAAATGGCGTGTTTGCCGTGATTGTTAATCCTTTCCAAAGCATCGCTTAAATAAACTTTTGCCAAATCAACTTCTAATGATGCTGCATCGCCTTTAATACTCACCGCTTTTTCAGCTCTTAATATTGCAGATTCGGCAGTGAAAATTTCTAACAACATATCGGCAGCACACATAATAATTTCTTGTTGCTTATCTAAATCGGCCATAAACTTTTGAACGGCAGCACCGGCAACCATCAAAAATGCTTTTTTGGCATTTTTCAATGCTGTTTTTTCAGCAGCAAAAGCACCTTCTTCGCCTGCACCAAAATCTGGCACACTCATCAATTCTTTTTGAATAGCCATTGCAGGAGTCATTAAATCTATTTCGCCTTTCATAGCTTTTTTAATTAACTGACCCACAGAAAGCAAACGATTGATTTCGTTAGTACCTTCAAAAATTCTGTTGATGCGTGAATCACGATAAGCACGGGCAACAGGTGCTTCTTCAGAAAAACCCATACCGCCATATACCTGCACCGCTTCATCTACTACATAATCTAAAGTTTCAGAGCCTAATACTTTCAAAATGGCACACTCAATGCTATATTCTTCGGCAGCAGCAAGTTTTGCTTCATACTTGCTCATACCGCTTGCCACTAACGATTCTACTTTATCGTTAATTAAACCCGAAGAACGGTAAGTAGCTGCATCGGTAGCGTAAATTTTCACTGCCATTTCGGCTAGCTTATGTTGAATAGCTCCGAAACTTGCAATAGGCACTTTAAACTGAACACGCTCATTAGCATATTTCACCGCAGTAGTTGCCGCCATTTTTGCACCACCTAAAGTCATGGCACATAATTTATAACGACCAATATTCAATACGTTGAAGGCAATTTTGTGTCCTTTGCCAATTTCGCCCAAAACATTTTCAATCGGCACTTTCACGCCTTCGAAAAATACCTGACGGGTAGAAGAGCCTTTAATACCCATTTTATCTTCTTCAGCACCTAAACGTAAATTTTCGGCATTGCCTTCTACCAAAAATCCGGTGAATTTTTCGCCATCAATTTTAGCAAATACAATAAACAAATCGGCAAATCCCGAATTGGTAATCCACATTTTATTTCCGGTGATGATATAATGCTTACCATCTTCAGTTAATACGGCTTTTGTTTTGGCTGAAAGGGCATCAGAGCCTGAACCCGGCTCGGTTAAGCAATAAGCAGCTTTCAATTTTCCGTTAGCCAAGCCCGGCAAATATTTTTTCTTTTGCTCTTCGTTTCCGAAATATAAAACCGGCAATGAACCAATACCTGTGTGAGCTGCAAAAGCCACCCCGAAAGAATGGGTTTGCCCCATGTATTCAGAAATCAATGTTTCGGTATTCAGGTCTAAATCTAAACCGCCAAAACTTTCAGGAATAGACGTGCCGAGATAACCCAACTCGCCAATTTCTTCTAATAACTGGACCACTAAATCGTGTGCGCCTTTATCTATTTTGGCTACATTAGGGTGAATTTTAGAAGTGATGAAATCGTTGAGCGTAGAGCCAAACAGGCGTTGCTCTTCATTCAAATCTTCGGGTGTAAAAGTTTCGTGAGCATGGCTCTCGCTGATTACAAATTCTCCGCCTTTGAGAATTTTTTTGTTGTCTGTTGCTACTGACATATTTTTTTTGATTTATGATTTAGGA
>CAZFFP010000063.1:0-2241 GCA_964518215.1 uncultured Chitinophagaceae bacterium | reverse complement strand
ATATCTTCTTCTTCGGGCACTAATACCACATTCACTTTTCTTAATCCTTTTCTATGACGGGCAGGAATTTTAATCATACCATCTTTAACTGTTGCATTGAAAACTATGGGTTTCATATCTGCTTGTTTTTAGAAAAGTTACTGCTTTTTAAATTAAAAACCCGCAAGGTTTTGAAAACCTTGCGGGTTGGAAAAATTAATTCAACAACTCATAAATGCCGGCAATACCTTGTCCGCCACCAATACAAGCGGTAACCATACCGTATTTTTTATTTCTTCTTCTCAATTCATTTAAAATCTGAACGGTCAACTTAGTGCCTGAACAGCCCAGTGGATGCCCTAATGCCAATGCACCACCGTTTACATTCAGAATATCGGTTGGTAATTCAGCTTTTCTGATTACTGCCAAGGCTTGTGTGGCAAAAGCTTCGTTCAACTCAATCAAATCTATTTGACCTAAGTTCATGCCTGCTTGTTTCAATGCTTTTGGGATAGCCGCTACCGGACCAATGCCCATAATATCGGGGCTAACACCTGCTGAAGCAGAAGTAACCATGCGGGCAATTGGGGTAAGGTTTAATTCTTTCACCATGCGCTCGCTCATAACAATTACAAACGATGCACCATCGGAAGTTTGAGAAGAATTACCTGCGGTAACAATACCTTTTAAAGAAAAAGCAGGTTTCAACTTGCCCAACACTTCTACTGAAGTTTCTGCACGTGGACCTTCATCGGTATCAACCACATACTTGCGGGTTTTCTTTTTGTTGCCTTCCAAATACGTTTCTTCTACTTCTACCGGAACGATTTCATCTTTAAACAAACCACCTTCAATAGCTTTCAAAGCTTTTTGGTGCGATTCGTAAGCGAAAGTATCGGCTTCCAATCTGCTGATATTATATTGCTGCGCCAACTTTTCGGCAGTGTGTCCCATACCAATATAATATTCAGGATGGTCTTTTGCTACATAATAATTCGGAACGGTTTTGTAACCTACCGTTGGCACCAACGACATAGATTCTGTTCCGCCTGCAATAATACAATCGGCATAGCCTGCACGAATTTTTGCCGATGCCATAGCAATAGTTTCTACACCCGAACCGCAATAACGATTTACGGTTACTGCCGGAACTTCTAACGGCAAGGAGCGCACTGCTACCCAACGTGCCATTTGCAAGCCTTGCTCGGCTTCGGGCACTGCATTACCTACAATTAAATCGTCAATTCTTGTAGGGTCTAATTGTGGAACCGATTTTAATAATGCTTCGATAACCGGTTTTGCTAAATCTACCGGAGTCATAAAACGGAAACCGCCACGGGTGGCTTTTCCTACTGCAGTTCTAAAGCCTGCTACGATGTATGCTTCTTGTGATGCCATGTTATTTCGATTTGCGACTGTTCGATTTGCGATATTCGACAGTCAGGTTATGGATTATTTTTTTGGTTATGTAATGTTTTTGAAAGGTTATAAATGCTGCGTTGCGTTTTGTCAATTCGGTCTTCAAACAACTCTAAGGTTTCATCTTTTACAAAACCCAGTTTATTTGAAATAACCATTTGAGTAAACAACTCGTTTGCCGAACCATTTGCAATTCCGAGAAACTGAACAAACTCACCGGTTGAATTTCTACCTGCACCTTCAGCAATATTTGAAGGAATAGAAACTGCACTGCGGTTCATTTGCGACACCAATCCGAATTTTTCTTCCTTCGGAAAATCAGCAGTGAGTTTGTAAACATCCACAGCTAAATCAACTGTTTCGTTCCAAATGTTCAACTTTCTGAGATTGTGTCTTGCTTTCATTTTTTCTCGATTTGCGATGGTTCGATATTCGATTTGCGACTTCTACTTTGTCGAAAATCGCACATCGAATAGTCGAATATCAATTTCTCAATGGTTTTCCTTTCGTTAAAATACTTTGCACTCTTTCCAAAGTTTTCTTTTCGCCTAATAACGATAAGAAGGCTTCTCTTTCCAAGTCTAACAAGTATTGTTCTGATACTTTGCTTTCAGGAGCAGAGAGATCGCCACCTGCCATTACGTAGGCAATTTTGTTGGCAATTTTCATATCGTGTTCTGAAGCATAACCACCAAAATGGAAACCGTAAGAACCGCTATATAACGGACCTAAAGCGGTTTTACCAAACACGGTGATATCAGTTCTTTGAATAGGTGCCACATAACCTAGTTCAGCTAAACGAATGGCTTCTTTTTTGGCTTCGGCAATTCTGCGGTCGCCATT
>CAZFFP010000062.1:0-23228 GCA_964518215.1 uncultured Chitinophagaceae bacterium | reverse complement strand
GGCACAACCTTTATCTGATATTGCCCGCAGCGAAATGGAATAAGTGCCAGACGCATTGTAATTTTTCACCGGATGGGTTTGTTGCGACACTTCAGTATCGCCAAAATCCCAGAAGTAACTCACCACATTTCCGCTTGCGATGGTAGTGGTGTTTTCAAAATTCACTGCCGCATCTATACAAATATTAGAGTAACTGAAAGAAACCTGCGGCTTAGGATGAATGGTGATATTTTTGGTTACAGTATCGGCACATCCAAAACTACTTTCGGTAATCAGCGTTACCGAGAAATTTCCGGAACCAACAAAAGTATGATTCGGCTCTTGCAAAGTGGAAGCATTTCCATCGCCAAAAATCCACTGATAACTTAATGTGCCCGAACTGATGGAAGAAAGATTATTGAATTGAACCGCTTCATCTTCGCACACTGCGCTTGCAGTATAGTTGGCTGTGGGCTGCGGATACATCGTAATATATTGACTCGTTGACGCGCTGCATCCCTGGTCGGAAAAGGCTGTGAGCGTTACTTCAAACACTCCGAGCGAAGTGTAAACATGCGCGGGATTTTCTAAAGTGGAAGATGACGCATCGCCAAAATTCCAGGTATAAGAAACCGTTCCAAACTCAATGCTGGTGGTGTTGCTAAATTGCACCGGCTCGCCATAACATGCCACATTGGCGTTGAACGCAGGTTGCGGATAAGGGAAGATTATATGCGTTTGCGTAGCCGTGTCCACACAACCACTGTTGCTGGTTGTAACAAGCGTTACTGTATAAATGCCAATGGTATCGTAGGTATAATTCGGATTGATGTCGGTAGAAGTGTGTCCGTTGCCGAAATCCCAGTGATAGCTCAAAGTGGCATTATTGATTTGCGATTGATTCACAAAAACCGAAGGCGCGCCCAAACACACATTCGCTACAGTGAACGCTGCTGTTGGAGAAGGAAATACGGTTACATTTTTTGCAATAGAATCGCGGCAACCATCGGCATTCACTACGGCTAAAGAAACCGTATAGGTTCCGGCAGTGGCATAATTATGAACCGGATTTTCATCGTTGCTTGTATTTCCGTCTCCGAAATACCAAGTGTAAGTGTTGTTGTTTCCGAAGGAATTATTTTGAAACACTACTGCATTTCCGAAGCAAACATCTTGCATAGAAAATGCCGCCACCGGTTGCTCATATACCTGAATCGGCAACATACTGGTATCCACACAACCGAAAGCGGAAGTAGCGATTAAAGTAACATCATAAGTGCCGGGCGCGGCATACAAATGTGTGGGGCTTGGATTGTTGGAAGTATTTCCATCGCCAAATAACCATTGAAAACTCATCGTTCCTGATGAAATAACAGATTGATTTTGAAACTGCACGGCAACACCATTACAAACATTGGCAGTGGCAAAAGCCAAAACCGGTTTAGGATACACCATAACCTGTTGCATGGTTGTATCGCTGCAACCATCCGTATGGCTCACAATCAATTGCACATAATAGGTGCCTGCTGAGGCATAAAAATGTGCAGGGTTATCATCGGAAGAAATATTGTTGTCGCCAAAACTCCATGAGTAAGTAATGTTTGCTCCCGAAGTAGAATTATTGACGAAGAAAACAGAATCGCCAAAGCATACATTAGCGGTAGAGAATGATGCCACAGGTTGCTCAAACACATTCACGGTTTGAGTAACCGAATCTTTACAATTGAAATTGGAAGTTGCCACCAACTGCACTTGATAAGAACCCGGAGCATTGTAAGTTTTAGAAGGCGAAGGATTATTGCTCGTAGTATTATCACCAAAACTCCAGAAGTAAGTGGCAGCACCTGATGCAATAGTAGAAGTGTTATTGAATACCGTTGCATTTCCCAAACAAACATCCGGTGCAGTGAAACTCACCATAGGATTAGGATAGGCGGTAACGGTTTTTGTAACCGAATCGGCACAACCGAAATTAGAAGTAGCCACTAATTTCACGGCATAGTTTCCGGCATTGTTGTATGTCTTCGATGGATTGACAGCGCCACTTGAAGTATTGTCGCCAAAACTCCATTGATAGCTCAGCGTTCCTCCGGAAATATTCGAAAGATTACTGAAGGCGATGGCGCTTCCCGCACAGGCATTGGTGAAATTGTAATCTACATTCGGTTTTGGGTGCACCGTTACCGTTTGCGAAGTTTCATCTTCGCAACCATTTACAGAAAACACTTTTAAAGTAACGGTGTAAGTTCCGGGCTGACCATAATTTTTCGTAGCATTAAAAGTAGTTACGGTCGCGGAGCCATCACCAAAATTCCACTCGTAAGAAACCGCGTTTTGCGAAGTATTGGCAAAGTTGAAAGTTTGCCCGATACACAATGGCACAGGCGAAGGGCTGATAGTGAAACTTGCCACAGGATTGATAAATACCTGCACCAATTGATTAACGGAAGCCGCGCAACCATTATCGGAAGTTACGGTAAGTGTAACCGTATAATTTCCGAAGGCACTGTAAGTTTTCACCGGGTCGGGATTACTGCTGAAAGTGCCATCGCCAAAATTCCAGTTATAGCTCAGATTGCCCGAACTGATAGATGATGTATTCTGAAAATGAATGGCTTCACCTTCGCAAGCATTATTGGCGGTGAACCCCGCCACCGGCACCGGATAAGCAACCACCGATTTGAAAGTGGTGTCGGCACAACCGTTATTAGAATTTGCAATCAGTCGCACATTATAATTTCCACTCGAAGCATACACATGTGTCGGGTTCGTAGCAACACTTTGATTGCCATCGCCAAAATCCCAGTTGTAGCCGGTAATCGTTCCACCAGAAATTGTTGAAAGATTAGTGAACGAAGTTGGCTGATTCGGGCAGGCGCTTACAAAACTGAAATCGGCATTTGGCAACGCATGTATGGTTACATTTTGAGAAAAAGTATCGGTGCAGTTTTCGGCATTCGACACTATTAAAGTAATTAAATACGCACCCGGATTTTGATACGTATGTGTGGGTGAAACGGCATTGCTTGTAGCGCCATCGCCAAAGTTCCAATTATAAGAAGTAGCACCCGAAGATGTATTGGTAAATGTTGTTGCCACTCCGACACAATTGGGCGAAACGGTGAATGTTGCCGAAGGTTTATCTGCAACTACAACTTGCTTAATCACATCATCTATACAACCTAAATCAGAAGTTATGGTAAGCGTAACATTATAGGTTCCCGTTGCCGGATAAGCATACACCGGATTGGTGAGATTACTGATGCTGCCATCGCCTAAACTATATTCATAGCCGGCAATACTTCCCGAAGGAATGCTCGACTGGTCGAAGAAACTCACCGGCTCACCTACACACGCATTTGAAAAAGTAAATTCAGCATTGGGCAGCGTGTTCACTTCAAGGTCAGTTCCATTATCTGTTCCGGTGAAAGCAGGACTGCTCGAGTTAACTCTGATGCGATACCCGTTTCCGTTAGGCGTGCCCATGGGAATCGTTGCGTTAATCGAACCATCTACTGTTGAAGCTACTGAGCCGATATTCACCGGTGCGGCAAAACTTCCCGAAGCATCAGACAACTGCGCAGTGAAAGTATTTCCGCCACTCATCACCAAACCATTGGTGCTGTAATCAACTGTAATAGTTTGTCCGGGGCAGAAAGCGGTTTCATTCACCGTTGTTGACAGTACCGAAGTATAAGTAAATGTGAGTTCCACGCGGTCCACGCCATCGGGGTCGGAAAGATTCATGGTAAAGGTGTTGTTGCCTCCGTAATTATAGTTGGGCAAGCCTGAAGGAAAACTTTGCGTGATTTCATAGCTGTTGCATACATTGCACAAACAAATGTTAGTGGAGTTGTTGAATACTCCAATAATTTGGCTGTTAATTCTATGTGTGTATGTTGAAACTCCGCAACTGGCAATAAACACTCTGGTTTTAACACCGGTAATTACGGCATTTGCCGGTAAGGGGTCGGCAAACATCCGGTTAAAAACTACATCAAACTGATACGTGCCACTACATATTCCGCAACCGGGAAATTCATCGCCAAAAAAGTTTAAAACGGTGGATGTTGTTTGAGGCGAATTGGGACACGACTGAATGGTGAAATCAGTTCCGTTATTTGAACCAATTAATGCGGGGTCGGCAGAAACTACTCTCACTCTGTATCCCGTTCCGGCAGGCATATTGGCGGGGATAGTGGCGGTGATGGTTCCGTTGGCAGTCTGAGAAATCACCGTTGCTAAAGTTGCAGGCGCTGCAAAACTTCCTGATGCGTTGGAGAGTTCTACATTAAAAAAATTTCCAGGGTTAAATGAGTTTCCTGAATTGTAACTGACAAGAATAGTATCGCCCTGACAATAAAAAAAGGTGCTGATGGAAGTAGTGATTTGAGCGCTGGAATGAATAGTAAAAAAGAACAAAAACGCGCTCAAAAACAATGGCTTGAATAGCTTCATCGGACAGGTTTTAAAATGAATTTTCCAAAACTAATTATTCGCTAAGCTAAATGAGGCATGTATTAATTCATGTTATGCACATGTATTGGCGCGGATTGTTTGGTCTTTAGGATAATTCAGTAGGCAAAAGTTTGAATGTTCGTCTTTGCTAGCGTAGCGAAGTAAACTATATCAGCCTTCAGAAATCCGAAATCAGCCTTCAACGGATTGCTTCGGAATGCTGTGCAGATAGCTTAGCCATGCCTCGCAAAGACGAATGATTGAAAGTTGCGTCTTTGCGAACGAAACGCAGTGGAGTGAAGCAATCTATGAAGCCGTAAGCCTTAAGCTGTTAGCCTTGAGTAGTTTTAGTTTGCAGTTGGCAATAGGCTATTGTCAGCATCGCAGATTATTCGGATAGAATAATTGTAATCATATTTTTTACTAATCCGCGCTATCCCGAAATCTGTTGAATCCGTGATTCAGACTTAAGAAATAAAAACTGCGTACAGACCTTATAATGTCTTAGAAAAATCATATCGGAAAATAGGCTCTAAATCGTTCACCTCATGAACCATTACATTCAAATCTTTAATCCGCCCGGTATGCATTTCAAACACCCACCCATGAATTTGAAGCGAACGGTTTGCCCATGCTTTCTGAACAAAAGAGGTTTTGGCAAGATTGACCACCTGCTCTTCTACATTCAGCTCGACTAACCTATTGGCTCGCGCCTCCTTATCTTCAATTTTATCGAGTTCGGCAGCATGTTTGGAATAAACTTCTTTGATATTGCGCAGCCATTTATTCACCAATCCGGTGCTCACATTTGTTAATGAAGCCAATATTCCTCCACAACCATAGTGCCCGCAAACAATCACGTGCTTTACTTTCAAAACATCTACGGCATATTGCAATACGCTCATCAGGTTGAAATCTGTGTGGTCCACCACGTTGGCAATATTCCGATGCACAAACACTTCTCCCGGCTCGGTTCCGGTTACCTCATTGGCAGGCACCCGGCTGTCGGAGCAGCCAATCCATAAGAATTCGGGGTTTTGACCTTTCGACAATTTTTCAAAAAAAAGAGGGTCTAATTTCAACTTTTCTTCCACCCATTTTTCATTGCCTTTTAATAACCGATCGTAGGATGCTCTCATGATGAATATTTACAGATGGGGAAAATTGTCGGGTAATTCAGTTTCAACAAAACTACACTTATATTTTTTGAAGAAACTTTAATTTTTGTGCATTTACTCTTGATTATTGGAATGCAGTATTTGAATGCCGTTGGCAAGTAGAATTAATTTTCAGGCAACTTAATTATAAGTAATAAGAAAAACTATGGCGCCAAAGTAAATCTCAACGTTACACCGGCTTGAGTATTGGTGATGGGGAACGATGCCGAAGTGGCAGGTATGGAGCGGTTGCGGTCGAAGAACAAGCGAATGTTCATGCGGTTGCTGATAATATAATCAATGGAAGGAGAAACGCGAATGGTTTTCATGCCTTGCGTAGGCAATGAAGTTTCCTGGTCGAGGCGTTGGTTAACCGTTACGTTGTCGCGGTAAGAAACATCCACGCGGAAGTTAAGGTCGTTATCGAGTTTTTTCTTCTTGCCTTTGATTTTAATCGGTAGCGCCAGCCCTTTCACGCGGTAACCCAAACCTACAGCATATTCGGTAGTACGACTTTCGCTCAACTGATAATCTAAGAAACTCAAACTAAGGTTACGCGATTTTTTGAAATCTACCCGAGCTAAAATTCCATTTTTGAATGTCATGTCTATACCCAAGAGAGGCGCAAACTGTTCAGATAAAACCACATTCGGAATGGCAAACTGCGAAAAATAATTGCCCGAATTGGTATCAATCACTGCCGGTTGCAGCAGCCCGTCACCAGCATAGCTTAACTGTGTTATATATCCGTTAATAGAAAAAGTAGAATTGTAAGCATGAGAAATGGTTACGTTGCTGAAAGTTTTTTCCAGAAACTTAAATTTGTTTAAGCCCGTGTATGTAATCCGCCAGTTGGGCAGCGGGAAATTTTTAAACGGATTCAGTTTCACCGTATTAGGGTCTTTGCCCTGATAGGCGGCTAAGAATGCCGGAATTAAAACATCCTGCGAATACGGACCATAACCTCGATAATAGCCCCGCACATCAATCACGGTTTCTTCTCCATCTATTACAGCAGGCGCTTCATAAGGCAGAAAATTAGAATTGGGATTTTGTGCACTTAATCGTTCCGAAAGCACCTTTCGATAACTATTGAAATCAATAAATGCCTGAGTAACTCCCTGCGGGTCGGCTCGCTGGAAAATGGTTTTTACTGAAACAAACGAAATACTCCAAGTGCCGGAGGTCATGGGATTGAGGTGCTGGAAATCAGATTGTGGCGATTGTTTTTTGAAATACTCGGTATAGTTTTCTGCTAAAGTTTTATTGATGGTTAAATCTACTCTGAAATCATTGAAAGGCTCTACCGTTCCTCTGATATTGAGATTCGATGATTTGGTTTGCATCAGCTGAAAGTTGAGATTGGTATCAGGTGTTATGTAGCCTTTCTGGGCTGCGCGGTCTAACCATGCCTGATTGGGCTGATAGCCGAAAATGAAATCCCAACCGGGTGCCTGAAACTTATAATCTTTATCGGCACCCAAAAGTGTAGTACCCGGCACCCAACCCGGAATGCTCGTAGTGTATGCATTGGTATAGTTTACCGAAACCCGCTTCAACGCTATTAAAGGCTTGATAAATGGAGCCATTGCCGGGTTCTCAGGATTTTGAATTCGGCTTTTATCGTTCTTCAATTTCTTAATACGCTCTTTAATAGATTTTTTCTGTTGTTTCAGTTTCTTCAGTTCTTCCTCATAATTTTCCGGTCGCGGGTCTTCTTTTTTCAGGTCTTTGATTTTAGCATTCACTTTATTCATTTCCTCTTTCTGCTTATCAATGTCTTTGGCAATTTTATCCATCCGCTTCTGATTACTCTCTAATTGTTTTTCCCGCTGCTCTTTGGTCCGGGTACTTCGAGAGGTATTGTTGTATTGTTTCAGAAACCGCACCTTATTGTATAAATTCTTGAAATTAAACTCCCCATTCAATTGCTGGTTCTGATTATTATTTAAGGTATTTCCCAATGGGTTGGCTACAATAATTCCATCCGCATCTGCAAACAGGGGCGCTGCAATCCAGGTGTATCCGGCACTATAGCCCGCACGAATTTGCACCCAATCGAGAATAGGAAGTTTATTTATAGGCAGCGTGTAATTCACATTCATATTGTGTGTATATAGGGTAGTTCTGCCGAACCGCAACACATTGTTCCAAACCGAATCGCGTTTTTCACGTGTATCTATCAATCCCGGTGGTTCATCTATACGAGAATTATTGCTAGCTGTAAAATCAAAGGTGAGCGATTTGAATGGATTATATTGGAATGCATAAAACCTATCCCACATGAACGATTTAAAATAAGTGGCGTCCACTTGAAATTCTCCGCCCGGGTCGAGGTCGCGCAATTTTTGTTCGCCCATCTGCCTATTCCAGTCAGAGGTAAAATTTAACCCGGAAGGCATGAAATTGAAATTGATGTCTTTAATGATGTCGAAGTATTTGTTCTTCGACTTTATGGCTTTAGCTAATGGAGTAATATACTTTGCTTGTGGTGCATGGTTATAACCTATGGTGCCTTTATAGCGCTTCAGCCGGTCGTATTCCAGAATGGGTGAGGTTTTTTCTACAACTGAATAAGCATAAGTAAAATTGAAGTTTTCTATGTCATAAAATCTAGGTTTCTTTTCAGAGCCCATGCGCACTTTGCGCACATTGGTAAAGTTGTATCCTTTAATAGTGGTTATATCCTGAATCTGCCTTCGATAGGTGCGCCTTTCATCCCCTTCCAAAACATCAAGATATTTTTTCACCGGAACATCAAACTTGTATGGGTCGTATTGAGGGGTGCTGAATGATTGAGAAATGTTTCCGTAGAAAGGAATTCTAATACCCGATTTTTCCGGGAGGAATTTTCCAAGCTCAATATTTCCGGCTAAATCATACTGAAAGAAATTATCGCGATAGCGTTGTGCCACTCTTTGTTCTATTTGTCCGAAGCCTTGCGTGTGCATACTGGTTGAAAACACCAGCGAGCCTAAATCTGCCAACTGCGTTTCCATTCTGCCCACGGCTGCCCAACCACCTTTTTCATCAATGCCCGTTAAACTCAATTCGTTGAACCAAACTTCGGTGCATTTAGGTAAGCCATCATCTCCGGTTTCGCCAATGGCTTTCGGATTGCGCACTCCCAACATACAGGTTTCGACAAAACCCAAATCGGGATTGCCCACAATGGTCATTTTATTTCCTAAAGCATCTATGATAGAAAATGGAGAATTGGGAGGAATGCCCAAATCATCGCGCATCAATTTCAAATCAATAAGACTGTCCAACAATAGGTTGAGTTCATTTTCTTTGGGCCAGATAAGTTCAGGAAGGCGAGTGCCCGGCTCAGTAATTTTCAAAGGAATTTCATACTCGTAATAATTCAGATTGAAATCCTGCCCTAAGCGAATGAAAGCACGAACATCTCCATCTTTAAGAGGCTGCTCGCCCGGGCGCGATTCGGCATGAATAAACATTTGTATGCGCTTGTAAAAACGCATATCCATATTGAGCGGCTTGAATACTGCACGGGAGTCGCCATCTAAAAGATTGCAAACCTGCAAGGAAAGCGCTTGTTCGTTTTGCAGCGCGTTAATGTTTTGAGCGCTCAGGTTTTGTTCGCGCTGAATGCCGGGAGGCATTACATAAGGAATAGGAGTGCGCTCGGCATTTTCTTCTACGCTCACCGCTATTACGTTAAAGAAAGTTTTATCGCTCACATCACCGGGAATGTATTCTCCGGGTTCCTGTAACGAGAAAAAGTAACGTCTCCATTGGTTGCGCACCAACTGTATGCGGGCAAAACGCATCACAATATCGTCTTCAAAATTGGTGAGGAATATGCGCATGAAACGAATGGAGCGAAAATCAGAAATGCCCCCGATGGCTTTTTCATATTCGCGCACCGGAATTTTAAACTGATACCAGTTCACTGTTTCAGATTGACCGTTGGCAAGTTTAACAGTGGCAGGTTTAATGTCAACGATATTGTTTTTCCCAATTTCGAGTTCGTTGGGGTTCATAGGAATGCGATACTGGAAATACTGTTCGTTTTTATTCACCGTAAAATCGCGGTTCAGGTCTTCGCTGTCGGGAATATTGGTTTGCGCCTGAACGGCTCCTGTGCCTGATGAAACAGGCGAGTTACCTTCTGTTCCGTTGAATTTTTTATAACGACTCAGAATATCCGCCTGCTGACCGTCATAATTAGGATTCAGATAATAGGTAAAATCATCATTGGCAGGGTCTTCAATAAAACGGGCATAAGCATCGGGGTTCAATGTGGTTTGCCATACCGTTGTAATGTCTTGGTAAAAATCTCTTTCTTCAGGGGAACTTAACCCATTTAAACCCACATCCTGATAGGCGCGCACGGCAGGGTCGTTGTCGAAAGCATTGACAATGTTTTGTGAAGTAGGCACTTTGCCCCAGTTGGTAAACTCCACAGGAGTGGTGCTACCCGGTGGCGGAATTCCGTTTTCGAAAAAGTATTTCGAGTCGCGCAAAATATCTTCTGAAATATTACCAAGATTGATATACATTTCGCCACCTGAAGAGGTAGTATTATATATGAAAGGGTCTAACAACCAAAACTCGATGAATTCCACATTGGAGTTTTCAAAGTCGTTGTTATCAATATTGCGCATAATACCCGCCCAACGCGAACGGGGGTCTTTCAATGTGCCATCGGGGTTAATCCCTGCCGAAAAACCAGGAGCACCATTGGGCAAATGCTCAAAATTATAAGGTCCTCTTTCGCGGGGATACAACGCTAAATCAAGCGTGATTTCATTATTGATAACTCCGGGTTGCAGATTGGTTCTGTTTGGAAAAATTTCGTTCTGAAAAACTTCACGCACATAATGGTTCGACTGCATGTCTTTATCATCGGCAATGTATCCGGGCGTTTGATTATTGTTGCGCAAAAACAAAGGGTCTATATTATACCAGGCTAACAAGGCGCGATTAAAGCCATAGCGCAAATCGTCCACCAAATCGGCTTCGGGAAATAACACTCTGTTGCGCGAATCCAATGCATCGCGGGGAGTGGATGCTAATGACCATTGATTGGCAGGAAAGCGCAAATCGTAAGTATTGCTTGTTCCTTCAAAATCATCAATATACACTAAGTTGTTCACCACTTTGTTGATACCCGGCTTCAAATAAGCCACTTCGCCCATGAGCGAGAAAGAAGAAATTTCTTTGGTTTTATACAGCGGAAGTTTATCTACCAACCATGTTAAAAATCGCGATTGTGTGCTGTAGTTAAAATCTGCTCCATAAATGCTGTTTGAAATAGGGTCATCGCCAATATTTACCTTCTGCGTGAAAGGTCGCTCTTTCAGGTGCATCATGGTAGCGCCAATATTTAATTTGTCAGAAACCCTGTAATCAAAGCGATTTCCTATGAGCGTTTTCTGCTGAAATCCAAACAGCGCATTGTTTTCGTAAGAAATATTAATTGGCACACCCGAATTGAGAATACTTGCATTGATAATCTGCACTCTACCCAGATTATAATCAATAGTATAATCCACGCCTTCGCGCAGTTGATTACCTCCGGCTGTTACAATTACAGAGCCTTGCGGAATATTAAATGCGCCTAAGGAAATTTCAGAAGAACTGCTTGACTGATAGCTGCCCCTGATGATATAGCGGTTCTTTTCAGGAAACTGCTGGGCTATAAACCTGGTGGAGTCATAAAGAATCTGGAATGAATATTTTTCGGCAAGATTTTCCTCGCCCGGATCGAAGTGCTTCACAAGGTCGGAGCCGAAAGGTTCCACTACAGGAAATATCAAACGTCCTGTTGCGGGGTTGATGGTTACCCCCGGATAAAAATCAAAAACCCCATCGGGTTGGGGGTCGCGCTGGTTGTTCAAGCGGTCGAGATTGAGCAGCCGAAGGAGGAGTTTCCCTTTGGGCGCTCCTTCAGGGAGGAATCTTTTAAATCCGCCACCGGGGTCTTGATAGTAGATATCTAATCTGAATTCTTCCTGGCTTACCTGAAAAGCGCCTAAGGAATAAATATTTTTCATCATCAAGTGCCACATAGGCAATTGCGGGCGGTTGGCAGTGCTTTTCAGCATTTTCAAAAACAAAGGTTTGCTGGCACGAAGGGTGTCAATGCCGCCTTCCTCATCTAAATCGGGCGAAATATCCTGACCAAATTCGCCCACTTTATATACCACACCATTATAGGTGTATTCGAAGGCTACGCACAAAATTTCATCGGGAAACAACTGCTGATTGAGCGATATATAACCCAACTGAGAGTTTACGGTATATTCCGTAGGATTCAACCTTCTGCAAAAAGCTTTTTCGAAATCTTCCACTTGCTTGTAGCCAAGATTAGAAAGACCCACTTCAGAATTTCCGGAGCGAATGATTTGATTGTTTTTAATGCTCGGATACAATGAATTCACTTCGTTAGAAGGGCGGGTATCGGGAGAAATTACCGTTACCAAATCATTGCGAAAAATACGGTCGGTTTCTGCCATATCAGAAAAACCCACCACTTCGCGCACGTTTTGAAAAATACCCGTGCGGTTGGTTACCCATACTTCGATACGGGTAATGTTTACGAGCGAAGAAATATTCGGAAGGGTGGAAAGTGCCCGGTTGTAATTATCGCGGAAATAATGCGAAAGGAAAAAGTGGCGGTTTTCATCATATTGGTCGCCAAAAATTTCGAATCGCTGCACTTGTGTGCCATTCTCAATTTGCACACTTTCCATTTTAGAACGCTGCTGCGAAAACACCGAGGTGATACGAAGTCTGCCAAACTGCAACTGTGTTTTAAAGCCAAATAAACTTTGTGTGCCTTTAATGAGCGAAGTAGTGAGCGGAAAGGTTACGTTTCCGGCTTCGATGTTTTTAATAATATCGTCTTCTTCTCCCTGATACTGAAGTTTAATCTGGTTTTCGAAATCGAACGTAGCCTGCGTGTTGTAGTTGAGGTTCAGTTTCAGCTTATCGCCAATTTTGCCCACTACGTTCATATTAATATTCATATCGAAATCGAAACCGCCTTGTCTGCGTTGACGCTGCGGAAGAATGGGATTATCTATTTTTTGATAGTTGCCGCCAAAAGTGAGGTCTAAATTTCCCGAAGGTTTAATTTCTACTTTGGTGCCGCCAAACAAACGGTCGAAGCGGTTATTGTCCACCACCAATTGAGGAATGGCATTTTTATTCTCGACAAGCGCAAGCGATTGAGAGCGCTCTTTCCAATAATCGCGGGTAGATTGACTTTTTTCGTATTCTCGAAACTCTTCAAAAGTCATGTAAACGGGGGGCTTCACATCTCTGCCGTCCACCCGCTCTGTAATAATGTAAGTATCGGTTTCGGGGTCGTATTCTATATTTTTTTCTACACCGGGAGGGTCTTTCAATTCGAAAGGATTGTTGGAACTGCCGGTTATATGGTCTCCGGAACGGTCTTCAATGGGATAAGGCAAGTCCACCGTTGGGGGTTTATCCTTATCGTTGGAGTCGGGATATTCATAATAATAATTGAGCGAGTAATAGTGATTGAGCGGCTCGAGCAAGCCCGAATAAACTTTGCCTCTTGCCATTAATGAAGCTGCAAGCGCTAAAAAAACAGCCCCGGAAAGCAATATATATATTTGCTTTTTCACTTATCGAACCTTCCTTATAAGAGTTTTAGCGCTTTTTTAATAAGAATTTCCACTTCTGGAGCGTTTTCTTCCGAAGCAATCACATTATCTATGGCTTTTTCGGCAGTGTTGCGGACAAAGCCTAAAGCCAATAGAGCAGATAACGCCTGTTCGCGGGTTGTATTGTCTTGAGCAGGTGAAATTATGTTATCTCCTGTATCTGTTCCTGCCATTTTATCTCTCAACTCGAGAATAATGCGTTGAGCCGATTTAGGTCCGATACCTTTAATAGACTGCACCGCTCTTACATCGCCTCTCGAAATAGCCGACCTGATGTCTGCAGGAGAAAGCGATGAAAGCGCCATACGAGCCGTTGACGGACCAATACCCGAAACCGAAATTAACTGAATAAATAGGTTTTTTTCCAATTCATCGGCAAAGCCATAAAGTGTTTGTGCATTTTCAGAAATATGAAAATGAGTATGCAGCAGACAATTGTCTAAGTTTTGAATTTTAGAATAGGTATTGAGACTGATATGCACCTGATAGCCGATATTATTACAATCTACTATAACTGAAGTAGGGCTTTTCTGAATCAGGTTTCCTTTTAGAAATGCAATCATGCAGGCAATGCTATATATATTGAAAGATTGGCAAAGCTAATGTTTTTATTGAGTAATAAAACAGTTAGCGGCACTCCTCACAAAACAAGTTTTCCGCAGAGCAGGGTGCATTTTTTCAATCATAAAAAATGATTGCTGCAAGTGAAGACGTTCTATTAAAAATTAGTGGTGGTGTCCTCCGGGTCCGTGCACATGACCGTGGTCAAGCTCTTCGGCTGTGGCTTCTCTCACATTCAGAATTTCTCCTGCAAAAAACAGGTTTCTTCCAGCTAAGGGATGATTGAAATCCATAGTAACATTTTCATTGTCTTTTTCGAGCACTTTCCCTCTTAAGGGATTACCATCTTGGTCTAACAGCGTGAGGAAATTCCCAATCGTTAATAACGTTTCTACATCGGCATTGGGGTCCGATTCGAAAATATGGCGGGGCACCTGAATAACGGCTTCTTGTTCATAAGGACCGTAGCCATTTTCGCTTTGAATCAAGAATTCAAATGAACTTCCGGAAGTTTTTCCTTTCAAATTGGTTTCAAAATCGGGCAAAAGATTTCCGCCTCCAAATAAAAAAACGAAAGGCTGTTCTTCTAATACGGTTTCAACCACATCTCCTTCGGCATGGTCTATTCTGAGTTGGTAAGTGAGCGAAACGACAGTGTTGGGTCCGGCAAAAAGCATAATTAATTTGTTTTTTTGAAAAAAATTTCCGCACAAGATAATTATTTATCGGCTATAGCATTTGTATGTGAACCGGGATTTGTTATTGTTTGAACACGAAGACATGTATAAAAAACTTACCTGCTCACCATCACTTTCTTAACAATACTCCTATCGCGGCTGACGATGTGCACATGATAGATGCCTTGCGGAAAATTTGATACATCTATGCTAACGGTGCGCTCGTTGGGTAGTATGTGTTTTAAAGTTGTTGCCCTGCCCAATATATCGCTGATGGCAACCGAGTGTATATTATGATTTTCACCGAGCAATTCGATGTTTATTTTTTCTGAAGCAGGGTTGGGAAATACATTTATCGCATTTGCTTCATTTACATACGAGCTTACAGATGACACAGCATTTTCTATTCTAATTACATGATGAGCTGTGGTTACCCAAATGTTTCCCGATAAATCATCCAAAAGATGATTCACAGTGTCGGAAGACAGCAATGAATTACTTTTGTTATACACCGTCCAGTTATTTCCATCAAACACAGAAATGCCTTGATTAGTAGCGAGCCAGATATTCCCATCCGATGCTATAATCATATCGTTAATGGTGTCTGAAGACAATCCCGAATTGGAAACATTATAAATCTCCCAGTTGTTGCCTGATAATTTTGCTAAACCTTTATCCCAAGTTGCAAACCAATAATTGCGATTTATATCTCTTTTAAAAGTTCTCATAAAATCTGTAGTTAACGGTGAATTGTCCTTATCTATTAATTGCCACGAATCTGTGTCAATGGTATGCTTCATGGCTCCATAACTTGTAGATGTAAAAAGTATTTCATCGTCATAGCACGATATGCTGTTTACCATACTAAAAGGAAATCCGAGATAATTGTTGTTGAACAATTTCCATGTTATATTTCTATCGAACATGGTAACTGAGCCGCTTGAAATCCATAAATTACCTTCTTTATCTAATTCGATGGCAAAAATTGGCAACACCCCGGCTAAAGGAGAATTGTAATTACGGTATGATACCACTGTTGGGGATTGATTTTGAATTTTATGTAAATCGAGTTCGGTTGTTACCCATAATTCGTTGTTTTCATCAAACAAGAAGTCATAAATTTCGAATGAGTGAATCTGGAACATGAATACCACATCTTTGTATGGTTGCCACAGATTATTCTCGTGCCTGAACAGACCTTTCCCGGGCATGCAAACATAAACATCCCGATTATTGTCAGTTTTTAATTTGGTAAACTTTTTATCAATACTGCCGGAAGTATCAATACCCTGTGAAACGATGTCTAAGGTGTCATAAATCACCCAATTTTGGGAACTGGCGCATACACAAGAAGCAGTCAAAATAACAATTAAGAAAAATAATTTCATTACTATTGTTTTAGCATTATTGGACGTATTCTATCAATGTCAGTAAAAGTCAGTCCATTGTATTTATTTCCATGTTTTGTTGTAGTTGTGCATATTGCAGTAAGCTTCATGCACCTAACAAGGTTGCAATCATCCAAAGTTCTCTGAATACAAAATGTGGCTTGAAACTCTTGTGGGTATCGAACAATTGTAGTTAAACTGGGAGCACGGATGCCAATAGATAATCCATCACTCGAAGGAATTAATCGCCAGCGAGGGCTGGATATTTGATATACATATTGTTCGCCAAAAAGGCTAATATTGGATGAGTGAAAATATGCAGTAGAGCCACATTTAATCAAAGGAAAGCCCACAATATCAAATTTGCAATGGTCAGGGAAATTTGGAGAATATTGACCAATACCTCCGATGATAGGGGGTTTTAGGGTCACATATGGATCAAGATGATTATTTTGAATAAGTGTTACATACGGTGAAGTAGTAGGATTATCATTATGGTTGCTACAGTTATATATCTGAACCCTTAAAGCAATCCGATATTCATAAGTTACAGCAGGAACAACAACCCACAAACTTGAGTATGCTTCCGTCCCACTTCCAGATAAAATGAATGGGACACTCTCATATTGAGTAGAATGGCCTTGACAGGAACTTCCGTTCCAATTGGTGCAAAAAAACATACCTTGGGCAGCTTGGTCAATAGACCATTCTAATATGCATCCTTTGTTATGGAAAAAATTATTTGAAACATCAACATATGCTGTCCCATTATGCCGTTGAATGCTGTATCTCGCTGCCGTTAGACCAGATATGGTTTGTATCTCAACAGGACCTGAAAGTATGTAATGTGCCATAATAAAAGTTTTTGCTTAATTACTTTGCACAACCACAATTACCTACTGAATGAAAGGAGACACTCTTGTTCGCAGTCTCCCTCGGCTCCCACTTAAACACCACTTTACCTACACCTATGGTGGGTGCTCCGGCTGAACGCAGGGCTATAAGGGAGGACTTGGAACTGCGGGGTAAAATAGGAGGTATGTATTTTCTGCTCATGATTATTGATTTTTTATTTATCTCTAAGCTCCGATTTTGATGCTTTGGGCTTAAACCTATACATCAAAGCCAGCGATACCGGATGAAAGTTGGAAATTCTTTCGCTCCTTTGTTCTTTTACTCCCCCGTATGAGCCGAAAGGAATGTCGCCTCTAGCCTCTACCAACAACCAATCGAAACTGTATTTTACTGAAAAGGATGCAGAAAAATATTTTTGGTCTTCGACATATCGGGTATATTTAATCACATTGCCCTGACCGAATGGATATATGTTGAAACTCGACCTGTCCCTTGCATTCACAAAGCCTAATGCAGCGCCAACATAAAAATTACGATTTCTGATTTTAAATGGCGAAAAATCAACTTCGAAATATCTGTAACTGATAAACTTGATAACGGAAAACTTCTGCTCTGAAACAAAGTTGTCAATGAAATAAAATTGGTTGGGGTCGTCTATAGTGTCAATAGCATACATTGGCTTGCCAATGGTAAATAAAAAATCATTCCTGAAAGCAAGCACCCATCGTTTATTGGGCGAGTGCAAACTCAAACCTATTACCGGTCCGGCATTGAGGTCGGTTAACATACGTATGCCGGTGTTGAGGTGCAGCGACCATCTTTTTTTGTCAGGGTCGGCAGTATTTTCAACTGATTCAGGCTGAGCATACATGCTGAATTGAAAAAAAATCAAGGTAAATATTGTAATGATTTTTTTCATGTTTGTTTGGATTTATTGCTATTATTTAATAGGCACTCTTTGCTGAAACTTATTTTCATTTAATGAACTCGGAGGCATGTGTTTTCTGCTCATGATTATTGATTTTTTATTTATCTCTAAGTTCCGATTTTAAACTCTTGGGCTTAAACCTATACATCAGAGCCAGAGAAACGGGCCAAGGGTCAAAATAATTATAATGAAACTTTTGTATAGGAATATCTCCTCTTAATTCAAGAAAGAACCATGAAATATTGTATTTAACTGAAGTAGTTACACATATTGTATTACGTAATTGGAACGAAGAATTCAAACCATATAATTCATCAATATCACGATTGACAATACTCATTCCTGTTCCAATAAATAATTTATTTTGTTTGTTTGTAAGCCTGTAGTCTATATCAAAGTATGTGAATTTCATGAGTCGCAATACAGAAACTTTCCTGTCCACAACTATAAATGGGTATAAATAATTTGTGTCAAGAGGGGCAAACTGAATTGAGTAATCTCTTCCGATCTCTATTGGAAAGTCTCCCCTTAAATTGAAAGAAACTTTTTTATGAGGCGAATATAAACTTAAACCAATGGAAGGTCCTACTGCCAAAAAAACAGATTTGGCTCCGATATCTACACATAGGCTATATCTTTCTTTTTTATTACTGTTTTGGATAAAATTTTCCTGTGCAAAAATTTTTATGACATGAAACATTAACAACATCATTATGTATATGGGAAAAGGTTTCATAATTATATTGTTTTTTGTTAGCTGCCAAAACAGTTTATAAGAACTTGTTTATTTTTCAACTATCCCATCTCTGAATATCAACGTATCCCTTGCCATTAATGCGAGTAACATTACCGTTATTAAGCGAACTAAGATTTACGAAAATTCTTTGATAAAATTCGTTGCTATTAGACATTTTCAAACTAAACCCAATCTGTTCTCCTGGACAAATGGGACATGGAACTAATACAGTTCTTCGATTTCTTTTAGTAATCCACCAATCATGTTCATATGTTACTCCTGCTAAAGAGTAATTAACATTAGGATTATTAAATCCATAAGTAATCTTTTGCCCTAAAACATTAAATCCTTCATTTTTTATCTCAAACCAAATCCCTCTTGGTTTCCCGATATTATTTTTATGAACACTAGCCACTTCAAAAAAAGGGCTATATTGTTTTATTTCATTTCTAGACATGAATATGACATAATCTATATAATAATTAGAATAATTACTCCTTTCATATCTGAAATTAATTTGAAATCTGCTTATAAAATACCTCTTAGCCATGATAAATAATTTCGTTGGTTTGAGAAGATTCAACTGCTGAAAAAATTAAAACCGGAACTTGCGAGGTGTCTGCTTCTTGTTCGTTCAATAGTATTTCTTGAGTTTTGTTCTCTGCCAATACAATCCATCCGGGAATATTCTTTCCTCCGGGCAGACACTCTAAATCTACGCTTGTTCCAATTGCCACAATTGGAAATAATTCAATATTAGATATCTCCTTATTATACAGGCTGATTTCTACATGGTGTTGAATGCCGTTGTGAATAAACCTGCAAACGTGTTGTTTTACATTCTCGGAGTTAATACTTTTTCTGCTCAATACATCAGAAAGTGCTACTCCTTCTTCATCAGATAAAGCATATAGTTCTTTCATCATAGAAGAATACAAATCCTTGTTGTTTATCAGTGCAATAAAATTCAAGGCGCATTTATAAACCGTTTTGTTTAAAATAGTAGCTTTTAAATCATAATGGTTACAGATTAAAGCCGAAACAGGCATGGGAGCGGAACGGTATTGGTTCTGCACTAAATCAAAAAGTGCATATTCACCCGCTATTCCGTTATACTTTCTTCCAACTGTATTGTTTAAATACTTCATTTTCTCAGAGTTTGAAACAATATTCTTTGTTCTAACAAGCACAGTTCTTTTGAGAATGCGATAAAGCTCTCGGCTCCCATTTAATCACCACTTTACCTTTAACGCAGTACCATCACCTTTTTCACCACACTCTTATCGTTGCTGAAAACATGCATGTGATAGATTCCCTGTGGCAGGTTTGATACATCCATGCTAATGGTTTGCTCCTGTGGTTTTATGTGTTGAATGGTTTTTGTTCTGCCTAACATATCACTCATGCTTATGGTATGTATGCCATGATTTTCAAAAGGCAATTCTATGTTTATTTTTTCGGTGGCGGGGTTAGGGAAAATTTTCACCATTGCTTCGGGATTGTTGAACTCATCGGCAGAGAGGGGTGTGGTGTTGAGCAGCACGGTAACTTTATTGGCGCTTTGATTGAGCACTGCAATATCCATCCAGCCATCGTTATTAAAATCTGCCAAGACCATATCGCGTGGGTCGGTTCCGGCATCGAAACTTAGCAGGGGCATAAAGCCTCCGTTGCCATCGCCCGTCAAAATGCTCACCATATTATTGGGGCTGTTGGTGATGGCAATGTCCGTGTGCCCGTCATTATTGAAATCGGCTGCGGCAATATCGAAATTATACATGCCCGTGAAAATGGTATAAAATGTGTCGCTTATAGAAACATCAAGCCCTAATCTTAATTCGCCCGGATAAATAATAATTGTGGAGTCGCCCGATGCCAGCAACGCTTCAAACATGCCATCATGGTTGAGGTCGGCAGTTTCTATTCGGTTGGCACAACATCCTGAATAAGTATTGGGGCGCAAAAAGGTTCCAAGCCAAATATCTCCGGTTTGAGGTAAATGGTCAATAATATACGACTGAAGATAAGTATGCCCGGATGAATCAGTCAGCAACAAAATATCGGGGAAGCCGTCATCATTCAGGTCGCTTAATTTAATATCCTTTTTGAAAAAATTAGAATTTACACCGCCACTACCGAAAGAATAATTTTGCGAAAACGTGTCGCGGTTAACAATCATGAATACATAATCTCTATTGGAATTGCCGAGAAATAAATAATCTGTTTCAAAGTCTTTACTCAAATTGCCCGACACTATTTTGTGATGTCTTGCACTTTGAATATTTAGAGTATCGCAAGTGTAAAATGTGTAATCGCTGCTGTCTTGGCACAGCTTGAGCAAAATGGCAAAAGGGGTTTCGTTACAAACCATCATTTCGAATTGCCCGTCTTTTAAATCAAGTGTAAAATCGGTGGGAGCCAAATATGGAAATGCCAGAGAGCCGCCCGAAAAATTTCCTGTTCCATCATTGTAAATTATCTCAATAGTGTTGTCTAATCGGTTCACCCAAACCAGATCGGGCTTTCCGTCAAAATTGATGTCGGCAGATTTTATTTTGAGCGGCAGGTTTCCGGTATTGCTCTCAAAAGCAATGGAAAACGATACCTGTGCCGAAGCGCCTGTAAAAAGCAGAAAATAGAACAATATGAACAAAAATCTTAGCATGGCGCAAGAATTAATTTTCATTAAAAAAATGCTGTGAAATGTATTTTCTGCTCATACTTATGATTTTTCTTTTTTTATTCTTTGCTCCGCTTGAGAACTCTTGGGTTTAAACCGATACATCAAAGCCAACGACACCGCATTAAAGTTGGAGTTTCTTTCACTTCTTTTTTCTTTTATTCCACTACCATAAGAACCGAAAGGAATGTCATACCTAATTTCAGCCAATAGCCAATCGAAGTTGTATTTCGCTGAAAAGGATGCAGAAAAATACTTTTTGTCAGCAACATATCGGGTGTATTTAATCACATTTCCCTGATCTGGATAGAAATAGAAGTTAAGATCCGAACCGTCTCTTGCATTCACAAAGCCTAATGCAGCGCCAGTATAAAAATTGCGATTTCTGATTTTAAAGGGCGAAAAATCAACTTCGAAATATCTGTAACTGATAAATTTGATGATGGAAAATTTCTGTTCTGTAATAGATGATTCGAAAGAAAATATAGTTTGACTGTTATCAGCAGTAGTATCAAGTAAATAAATTGGTTTGCCTATCGTAAACAAAAAATCGTTTCTGAAACCAAGCACCCATCGTTTGTTTGGTGAATGCAAACTCAAACCTATTACCGGTCCGGCATTCAGGTCGGTGAGCATACGAATGCCGGTGGTGAGGTGCAGCGACCATCTTTTTTTGTTGGTTTCGGCAGTATTTTCAACTGATTCAGGTTTAGCAATCGTGCTGAATTGAATAAAAATCAAAGCGAATATTGTAATGATTTTTTTCATGTTTGTTTAAATTTATTGCTATAATTTTAAGTATAAGAATCTGACCTTTGTATTCTCACAAATCCTTTTCCGGGGAAATTTACACCTTGCCCATTTTGTAAGCTACTTAAATCAATATTGAATATTTGATAATATTCGTATTCTTTTGAGGATTTAATTTCCAAATCTACTTTTCCGCCTGTGAGTCCAATAACACGAATTGTAATAACTCTTTTTGGGCGTGCCCACCAGTCGTATTCAAATGTTATCCCAATTAGTCTGTAATCTATATTGTTTGCAAAACCTTCAAAGTATAAGTTTTTGTTTTCGGGATTGTTTTTAATTAAATACCACGTAAGTAATTCTTTACCTATATCTTTTTTTGGAACTAAGGATATCTTTTTCCATCTGTGTATTTTGCGGGGATATAGTTGTGGAATCAATTGAGTTTGATTCTGAATAATAAAAAATCTGGTGTAATATTCAGAATATGGCTGGCTGCCATAACTATGATTAATTTGAAACCTGCTTATAAAATACCTCTTAGCCATGATAAATTATTTCGTTGTTTTGAAAAAATTCAATGGCTGAAAAAATTAAAACAGGAACTTCCGAAGTGCTTGCTTCATCTTCATTCAATATAATTTCTTGAGACTTTGTTTTGCTCATAAATTTGAATAGGTAAGATTGGTTAACGCAAGGGGGTGTATCTAAGCCAACTATTTCTGCTCCATAAGGATTTTTAGGTCCTCGTTGTTGAATCTTAGTTTCATTTAATGAACTCGGGGGTATGTATTTTCTGCTCATGATTATTGATTTTTTATTTATCTCTAAGTTCCGATTTTGATGCTTTGGGCTTAAACCTATACATCAAAGCCAACGACACCGGATGAAAGTTGGAAATTCTTTCACTCCTTTGTTCTTTTAGTCCCCCGTATGAGCCGAAAGGAATGTCGCCTCTAACCTCTACCAACAACCAATCGAAACTGTATTTTACTGAAAAGGATGCAGAAAAATATTTTTGGTCATCGACATATCGGGTATATTTAATCACATTCCCCTGATGACTTGGATAGAAGTTAAGATTAGAACCATCTCTTGCATTCACCCAGCCTAATGCAGCGCCAACATAAAAATTACGGTTCCTGATTTTAAATAGCGAAAAATCAACTTCGAAATATCTGTAACTGATAGATTTGATTATCGAAAATTTTTGCTCTGTAATAAATGACTCGTAAGAAAATACAGATTGACTGTTGTCAGCAGTAGTATCTATCAAATAAGTTGGTTTGCCAATGGTAAACAAAAAATCATTTCTGAAAGCAAGCACCCATCGTTTATTGGGTGAATGCAAACTCAAACCTATTACCGGTCCGGCATTCAGGTCGGTGAGCATAC
>CAZFFP010000061.1:20820-23743 GCA_964518215.1 uncultured Chitinophagaceae bacterium | reverse complement strand
AAAGTACACTACGGCAAAATTGTCTTAGTGAAATAATCAGGAATGATTTTCATTATTAAAAGCCCCCGATTTTTTCGGGGGCTTTTTTGTTTTCATCAGATGATGACTTATTGATTCATCCCTGATTCATCATTTCAATTTTTAAATGAATTAACGATATAAGAAATTCAGAAGTGATTATTTATCTTATTTAGAGACCGAATAAAACACCTGCTTTAAAAATATGAGACTGATTAATGAAATACTTACATCACCGTATAGGCTTTATCCACAATTGTCTAATATTTTGATAATAATGTATTTTTAAGCTAAAAAACTTATCTTTCTAACTCGCTGAAAAACAGATAGATATTAAATGATTTGTCAATGGTTGAAAAAAAATAAACCTTACAGCTATATTGAAATAGTATATTTTGCAAGGCTTGTAAATAAATTGTAAAGGCAACGTGAAATAAAAATGTTAAACCAATGTGCATAAATTTATTTCCGTTTTTTTCGTGAAAAAGCAAAAAACATTTTTCAACTTTGACTTCAATTTCCACAGAAAGATTATAAAACTGAATAATAAAACAAACACTACAATTAATATAATTGAATCACTCTAAACTCAATATTATGAACCAGAAAACACCTATGGGTAGTTGGCATTTGCATGTCGTGCCGACTACAAACTGGACATCATGTTGTAACCGAATAACGGTTAAAGCATCTAAGGCAATGAAAACCCTCACGTTTTTTATTGCCTTTTTTGTTTTTGCAACATTGATGCCCACAAAATCTAACGCACAATTAATTGTGGACACTTCAGCCATCAAAGCCAATTTTGGTATTGATGCCGATGTTTACGCCAATTTGCTGCTTTTCGGTAACCTTCCTGCGGTGCCCAACACCGATGACTGGTTTCCCCGTTCGGGCGGCACAGGTCAGGGTGTCATTGACACCACAGGCGCTGCAGCTCACATTGCGGCTTTAAGCAGTAACAACAATCATTCGTTTATTCAGAACATGAGTCAACCTGCTTTGTATGTTGACCCCATCTCCGGAAAGCAATGGATTGATGCCAAGTTTATTCGCGATAGAAATTCTGCGGGGAACAATCAAGACAATAGCGTTTTTGGTGCCGGCTCTAACAAAAATCCGGATAACCCGCTCCTTTGGACTGCAAAAGCAGGCTCTGTTCCGCAAAAGAACGATTTGATTGATGTGATGGCTCACGTTAGAAGAGATGGAGATTCTCCATCAGATTCACTTTGGTTTTTTGGTGCGGCTACCACTCGCTCAACCGATGGAAACTCCTACACTGATTTTGAATTTTTCCGTTCGGGCACTACTGAGTATATAGAAAATGTTGGTTTTGCCGGAACTGGACCTGATTCGGGACACGTGGCTTGGAAATTTTTAGGTGATACTGTATCTCAATTAGGAGATGCGATTATTTCAATCAATTATGTAAACGGTGGCGGTCTTCCTCAGGCTTTTGCCCGTGTATGGACATTGCAATCAAATGCAACAGCCGGTAGAGTCATCTACAGTCAAGGCGGAACTCCGTTGTTCACTTTTACAGGAGTATTTAACTCCGGAACAGGTTCCGGCAACTTCGGTTATGCGGAGATTGCCTCTGCAGACCCTAATCCAAGCGCTTATGTATTTGTTAACAGAAGCGGTCCTTCTCCTGCTCCTTTTTGGGGCACCATCGAAGGCTCTAATGCTGCCGTAGTTCCCAATTATGTTCCTTTACAATTTTTGGAAGTAGGTATCAACTTCACACGTTTAGGATTAGACGTTTTATTCAATCAAGGTGAAGGAGAGTGCGGACAAACATTCGGTTACTTAATTGTTAAAACCCGATCTTCTGCTTCTTTTACTGCCGAATTGAAAGACTTTGCCGGTCCGGCAGAATTTGCTGCCGTTCAGGAAGTATTTGTAGTAGCTCAGAAAAGTGGTGACATTGATTGTTACAATACTTGTGTTACGCTCAATGCTGACTCAGCAACTAACAATATAACCTATTCTTGGAAAGACAAATTAGGTAATGAAATTGCAATAACCTCTCAAGTTCAGGTGTGCGATTCAGGTTGGTATTATATCTTCGTTTCTCTTCCTTCAGGGTGTACCACCTCCGATTCAATTTATGTTTCAACAAGTTTGGTAGATCCGACTTGCTCCATTGCTGGTCCGGATCCTCTTTCCATTTGTATTAATGATAACAATGATTATTCCGGTCCTGCCGGAATGGATACCTACTCTTGGATTGTAACCGGAGCCGGCAGCATAGTCGGTTCGAACAATTCTCAGACGGTAACGGTTGAAGCAGGTAATACTTGCGGAGCTACATATATTGTATCTCTTACCATAACCAGTGGAACTTGTTCATCCACTTGTACAGATACATTTACAATAGGCACTACTACTCCCGAATTTACCTTTGTTCCTGCCAATGATACCGTTCACTGTCCAGCAAACATATCTTTCGGAACCCCAACCGCTGCAGATGATTGCAATGGTGTTAACATCACTATTCTTTCAACCGAGTCAACTGCTCCAGGAGTTTGTCCTGAAGTTCACACCAGAACTTGGATAGCTACCAATGGTTGTGGAAACACAGATACTGCAAGCCAGACAATCATAGTAATAGATACTATTGCTCCGGTGATTACTGCGACCGGATCTGTAGCGAACAATTCAGATTTAGGATGCAATCCTACAGCACAAGAGATTGATGCCGCATTAGGCACTGCTTCCGCTACAGATAATTGTTATACGGTAACGGCTATTCCTACAGACGGACCTGTTTCTTCTAACGGATGTATGCGCAGTCAAACCAGAACATGGAATGCAACAGATAATTGTGGTAACGCCTCAAGCACCAGCAGAACCATCAGCTGGAAAGTAGACACGATAGCACCGGTAATCACTGCGAGTG
>CAZFFP010000061.1:0-20720 GCA_964518215.1 uncultured Chitinophagaceae bacterium | reverse complement strand
CTGGCATAACAGTAAGCAGAACCATCAGCTGGAAAGTAGACACGATAGCACCGGTAATCACTGCGAGTGGTTCGGTAGCTGACGGAGCCGACTTAGGCTGCAATCCAACCGCACAGGATATAGATGCTGCATTGGGAACTGCTACTGCGAATGACAACTGTGATGGCGCATTGACTCCATCAGTAAGCACGGGAAGTGTTCAGGTGAACGGCTGCACTCATAGCCAAACCAGAACATGGAACGTAACAGATGCCTGCGGCAACGCTGGCATAACAGTAAGCAGAACCATCAGCTGGAAAGTAGACACGATAGCACCGGTGATTGCAGTGTCTGCTGATGAAACGATTGAATGCACTGATACTCCTATGTTTGGAACACCTACTATCACCGACAATTGTGATGTGAATCTTACAGTAACATTTGCAGATGATACCTTGGCAGGTTCTTGTGATTATAACTATTCTATCACCCGCACATGGACAGCGGTTGATGCTTGTGGCAATTCTTCATCGAATTCACAAACTATCACCATTGAGGACACCACTCCTCCTACTTTAACTTGTGCTGCTGATACTACAGTAGATTGCGGAACTCCGATTGAGTTTACAGACCCAACGGTTTCTGATAATTGTGACCCGAACGCAGTATTTTCCATTGTAGCAGATACTACCATTGATAATCCTGATGGTTCTAAGAGCCACATCCGTTCATGGGTAGCTGTTGATGCGTGTGGCAATTACTCTGACACTTGCAGCCAGACCATTACTGAGAGGTCTTGCGGATTCTGTTCATTCACTCAAGGTTTCTACGGCAATGCCGGTGGTAAACATTGTGATGGCAGAGGTACTGAAGATTTGATTAACGATCTTCTTGCTCCCGGAAATCTTGTGATTGGCGGTGGCGCTAATAGATTAACTCTGATGCCTGGTGATGGCGCTTGTATCATACAGAGATTGCCTGGAGGCGGACCTTCAAAAATATTGAATGGCTCTGCTACTTGTGCAAACCCTGTGGGAATTCAAACACATCCTCAAAGTGGTAGATTCAGAAATGTGTTGTTGGCTCAAACCATCACTTACGGTCTGAACTTGAGATTGGATTCTAATTTAGCTGACTTACAAATTCAGAATGTTTACATGACCACTATTGCATTGGCAGGTTGTGTTCCAAGTGCAGTGGTTCCGGGAACCGAACAAGTGTTCCAATTCCCTGCTTCATTGTTTACATATCTTGGACCTAACTTCACAGTTGGCGACTTGTATGCTCTTGCTAACCAATACTTGGCAGGCAACTTTGGAAATAATAAGCAATTAGAAGGAGCAATCGTTTCAGGATTGGCAGCTATTAACGAAGGATTTGATGAGTGCCGCCAGTTGGTTGGTTTCTCTGCTACTCCTCCGGTATTGGCTCGCTCTTCTTCTAATACAGATGAGTTGAATGTTATGGACGAGTTAGAATTCAAATTCTTGGCTTATCCTAACCCCACCAATTCTAAAGTTCAGTTTGAATTCATCCTTGATGAACTTGCAGAACAAGCCATTCTCGAAGTGTATAGCCCCACAGGTGCATACATATCAGCCCTATTCAAAGGCGAAGTTGAAGCCGGCAAACTTTATACTGCCGAATTCAATGGAGACGAACTTGCAGCAGGAACTTATATTTACAAGTTCCAAACTTCTGACAAAGTACACTACGGCAAAATTGTCTTAGTGAAATAATCAGGAATGATTTTCATTAATAAAAGCCCCCGATTTTTTCGGGGGCTTTTTTATTTTCATTCTTCGAAATAATAATGTTGAAAATCATTCACTCATTATTTCTAATTTCACAGAAAATATTCTTTAACTAACATCGTTTAATTGCCAACTTTTTACGCTTTGTTTTTATCCAAAAAAAATACGCTGTCCTTATTCGCTTTACTGTTGATGTTTTCTACAGTAATTGCTCAAACAGGGGGCAATCGTGTTTATAATTTCTTGAACTTTCCTTCTTCTGCAAGAGTAACTGCGGCAGGTGGCAATCTGATTACTATTACAGATGCTGATATAGCTTTAGCGTATCATAATCCTGCTTTGCTCAACCCTTCGATGCATCATCGAATGACTGCCGGCACAGCGGCTTATTATGCAGGTTTGAATTTTGGTTATTTCGGTTATGGTTTCGATAAGCCGGGCATAGCCACTTTTCAGGCAGGAATTCAATATGTTTCTTACGGAAGTTTTAACGGTGCAGATGAAAACGGAACGCTTACCGGAGAATTCAGAGCAAATGATTTGGCTTTAAATTTCGGTGCATCGAGAAAGTTTTATGATAAATACAGCTATGGGGTGAATCTGAAACTCATTGCTTCAAACTATGAAAAGTATTCTTCTTACGGCATGGCAACCGATTGGGCGGTAGCTTATTTTGATTCATCAAAAAATATCACAGCAACGCTTTTGCTTAAAAATATCGGATTTCAATTTAAACCATATATAGCCGGAAATAGAGACCCGCTTCCTTTTGAAATTCAGATGGGCTTTTCAAAACGACTGAAACATGTTCCTTTCAGAATAAGCATTGTTGCGCACAATCTTCAACGATTCAATATGCGTTATGAAGAACCTGATAATCAAAGTCAGGTAGTGTTTGGCGATACGCTTCAGGATGAAAAGAAAGCAGCACAATTTTTTGATAATGTAGCCCGACATTTTATTTTAAGTGGTGAATTTTATTTGGGAAAAGTTATAACAGTCGGTTTTGGTTATAATCATCATCGAAGACAGGAATTGGCGGTTGCTACCAGAAAAGGTTTGGCAGGTTTTTCATTTGGCATGGGACTGAATGTTAAAATGTTTAACTTTTCTTATGCCCGAGGAAGGTATCATCTGGCAGGGGCATCGAACCATTTCACAGTTGGAATAGATATCAACCGATTTATGAAGAAAAACAAAATAGAGAAACCAGTTAAAGAAATTATTCCACCGGACAATTCAACCCAACCTTGAAAAATATAATTATTGCTGTTGACGGGTATTCATCTTGCGGAAAAAGCACGCTCTCTAAAGATTTAGCCAAAAAACTGAAATACAACTATATTGATTCGGGTGCCATGTATCGGGTGGTAGCGTTGTATTGTATTCAGAAAGGTGTTGATGTTGAAGTTGAAAAAGATGTGGTTAATCTTTTACCCAAAATTAAAATTTCATTTCGCTATAATGATGCTATAGAAAAAAGTGAAGCTTATCTAAACAACATGAATGTAGAGGAAGAAATCAGAGGTATGGAGGTTTCTTCCAAAGTGAGTTTTGTTAGCCGATACAAAGCAGTTCGAGCAGCGCTGGTTGCCATGCAACAGGAGATGGGAAAAGATAAAGGAATAGTGATGGATGGCAGAGATATTGGAACAGTGGTGTTTCCGAAAGCAGAACTTAAATTATTTGTTACTGCCGATTTTGAAACACGTGTAAATAGACGTTATAAAGAACTCATCAGAAAGGGCATACAAGTGGAAAGAAGCGAAATAGCCAAAAACCTTGCAGAGCGCGACAGTATTGATGTTTCGAGAGATGAAAGTCCGCTTAGAAAAGCCGATGATGCCCGCGAATTAGACAATACTTTTCTTTCGATGGAAGAACAATTAAATTTGGCTTACTACTTTGCTCTTGAGAAGATGAAAAACTGAAGAAACCAACTTACAAAGCCCAGTAAGTTAAATCCTTAAACTTGTTTCTGTAAATGCCTTTGATGTCTATCAGAATAGGTTTTTCGCTCATGAGCGATTTGAAATAATCTTCGTCTAAGTTGAGATATTCTTTATGATTCACAGCTACAATAACTGCATCGTAATCGTTGGCAGTTTTTTCGGCTAAAGCAAATCCATATTCGTGTTCAAACTCTTCGTTGTCTGCATGTGCGTCCACTACATCTACACTTACGGAATATGATTTCAGTTCGTTTATTACATCCACCACTTTGCTGTTGCGGATGTCGCTTACATCTTCTTTAAATGTGGCGCCCATCACCAACACTTTCGATTTCATAATCACCTTTCCGGTTTTAATGATGCGCTGCACGGTGTTGCGGGCAACGTATTCGCCCATGCTGTCGTTGATTCTTCTGCCACTCAAAATCACTTCGGGTTTATAACCCAAGCCAATGGCTTTATAGGTAAGGTAATAGGGGTCAACACCAATACAATGCCCACCCACCAAACCGGGATAGAATTTCAAAAAATTCCATTTGGTGCCTGCTGCTTCCAACACATCGTTGGTTTGAATTCCGATTTTGTCGAAAATTTTTGAAAGCTCGTTCATCAACGCGATATTCAAATCGCGCTGTGTGTTCTCAATGATTTTGGCTGCTTCGGCAACTTTGATACTCTTGGCTTTGAACACGCCTGCTTTCACCACAATTTCATAAGCCTTAGCAATAATTTCGAGCGATTCATCATCGCTGCCCGAAACTACTTTTATGATATTCGGAAGGGTATGCACCTTATCGCCCGGATTGATACGTTCGGGTGAATAACCCAATTTGAAATCGGTATTGAGCTTCAAGCCGGAAAGTTTTTCGAGAATAGGAAGGCAGTCCTCTTCGGTGCAACCGGGATAAACCGTGCTTTCATACACCACGTAATCACCTTTCTTCAAAACCTTGCCTATGGTTTTTGAAGCGGAAGTAACAGGTGTTAAGTCGGGCACTTTATGTTCATCTACCGGAGTGGGCACTGCCACAATGAAGAATGTGGCTTCTTTTAAATCATCGGGGTTGGCGGTAAAAAGTATGTCGCATCCTTCGAAGGCTTCTTTTTCCAACTCGTTGCTGGGGTCTATGCCTTGCTTCATCATATCCACCCGCTTCTGATTAATATCGAAGCCGATAACCGATATTTTTTTTGCAAATTCTAATGCGATGGGTAAGCCCACATAGCCCAGACCAATAACTGCGAGTTTGGTTTCCTTTTTTAACAGCTTTTCGTAAATGTTCATTTATGATTTATGATTTATGATTTCGGATTTATGATTTGAAATTATCAAAGCAAAAATCATTATCAAGGTTATTTTAATTTTTTCACTTCGTTGTTCAGCGGGTCAAAAATATACTGTTCTTTGCTTTCGGGGCAGATTGCGAGATTATTTTTATCGAAAATTAATTTATGCCCGTATTCGCTCATCCATCCAATTTGTTTGGCAGGATTGCCAACAACAAGCGCATAAGGCTTCACGGTTTTGGTAACTACTGCGCCTGCACCAATGAATGCATATGCGCCAATATCGTGTCCACACACAATAGTGGCATTGGCACCAATGGAAGCGCCTTTGCCTACATGAGTTTTAGCGTATTGATTTTTTCTTACAATGGCACTTCTGGGGTTGGTGATGTTGGTGAATACCATTGAAGGACCTAAAAACACATCATCATCGCAAGTTACTCCGGTGTAAATGGAAACATTGTTTTGCACCTTCACATTATTGCCTAAAATCACTTCGGGTGAAATGACCACATTTTGCCCAATATTGCAGTTTTCGCCAATGGTGCAGTTGGGCATGATATGGCTGAAATGCCATATTTTAGAGCCTTTCCCGATGGCGCAACCTTCGTCTATTACTGCTGTTTCGTGTGCGAAATATTCTTTCATTTATGAAAATTATTTTCTTACTTTCCAAATACTTGGATTTCTCCGTGCATGAAAAAATGCAATAATTCTGATTTGTTTTTTGTCAATAATTCTGAAAATTATCTGATAGGGAAATCTTTTGATGTTGAGAATTCTGACATCTCTGTATCGAACCTGATAATTCGGATTTTTCTTCAAACTTTCAAGCGCTTCATCGAAACAAAGCGACAAATAATCACCTAATCCTTCCCTTTTAGTTTCATACCATAAGTAAGCTTCTTCAAAGTCTAAAAGAGCATATTCAGAAATTTCAATCTCATACATTTTTCTTAAGCGATTTAATTTTCGAACGAGCTTCTTCCAACGAATAGTAGTTCATTTTACCGCTTTCTTCTAATTCCAATCTTCTGTCAATTTCTTTTTTCTGTGCTGAGGAAAGTTTAGTTTTTTCTTTTTTTGAAATACTCTCCCATATTTCTTCAACCAAAAGAATTTTTTCGGCATCCGACAATTTTTTTATTTCTTTTTTCAGGTCTGTCATATCGAATAATTTGCCCTAAAATTAGGCATTTGAGCGATTATAGGCTTGATTGTTTAATTCTTGATATACTCCGAAAAGTCCTTATGCTCCACTTTATTCAAATCTTCTTCGCTTAATGATTTAAAATATTCAAAAGTAATTTTTAATCCTTCGGCACGGTTTACTTTTGGTTCCCAGTTCAAAAGTTTTTGTGCCATCGAAATATCAGGTTGGCGTTGCATAGGGTCATCAACGGGCAGTGGTTTATAAATTATTTTATCGGGGCTGGCTCCGGTGAGTTTAATGATTTCTTCTGCAAATTGCTTGATGGTGATTTCAGCAGGATTACCAATGTTCACAGGCTCTGCATAATCGGACAGCAGCAGGCGATAAATTCCCTCCACCAAATCGTCCACATAACAAAACGAACGGGTTTGACTGCCATCGCCAAAAATACTTAACGGCTCGCCACGCAATGCCTGACCGATAAATGCGGGCAACACTCGTCCGTCATTCAATCTCATGCGCGGACCATAAGTATTGAAGATGCGAACGATGCGCGTTTCCAATCTGTGATAGCGATGATATGCCATAGTGATGGCTTCCTGAAATCGTTTGGCTTCGTCATAAACTCCGCGCGGACCAATGGGATTTACGTTGCCCCAGTAGGTTTCTTTTTGCGGATGCACAGTTGGGTCGCCATATACTTCGGAAGTTGAAGCAATCAACATGCGAGCATTTTTGGCTTTTGCCAAACCCAATAAATTATGTGTGCCTAACGAGCCTACTTTTAATGTTTGAATAGGAATTTTCAGATAATCAATTGGGCTGGCAGGCGATGCAAAATGAAGTATATAATCGAGTTTTCCCGGAACAAAAACAAACTTACTTACATCGTGATGATAAAATTCAAATTCCTTCAGTTTGAACAAATGCTCGATGTTTTTCAGATTACCGGTGATGAGATTGTCCATCGCAATTACATCATAGCCTTCTTTGATGAAGCGGTCGCAAAGATGTGAGCCTAAAAATCCGGCAGCACCTGTGATTAAAACTCTTTTTTGATGGTTTGTCATTTATTGTTACTTCAGGTATGTTTCAGATTTCAATTATGAATTAAGTGACTTAGAGAATTACAACTTTTTCGGAATGAAATCCAAAAATATCTAAACTTTTTCGGAATGAAATCCAAAAATATCTAAACTTTTTCGGAATGAAATCCAAAGAAGTTAATTGTTGACCGGACTTTCTCCAAAATTTCAGCGTATTTGATTTAATCAATGTTTAGTTGTCGCAAAAAACCTATCCCCTTTCACTTCAAAACTTTGGTGGACTTATGATATAGTTTAATTACAGATGGTTGAATGCCTTTTTTTTTGGGGAATGTCTAGTAAAAATATTATTAACTCCAAAACTGCATTATTTTGGACACCATCACGCTTCAATTTCTTGCTTATTGAATTTCAAAAATCGGAAATAGCATATTGCGCAGTCGTATTATTCATTAAATCTTAACACCCAGTATGCACGGAGTAAAGTCATAAAAGTCCTTTGAGTCTTTTGCGCTTTTGCATGAAACTCTCCTTTGCTAAAATTGCGCCTCTGCGCGAAACTTCTATTCACAACTCTACAAAAAACCCGCACTTCACAACAAGTTTTTGGGGTTTCACAACATTAATTTGTAAAAAAGTAGTTTGCATTTATAAAATTGCTTCATGAAATTTAATTTCCATAATGAAGAGAAAGACATATAGTTATAAAAAAGTATGTCAATAGTTCCTTCCGAACGAGTTAAATAAACCATCCACAATCGGAGCAAATTGAACAACTGAAGTGATGATGAAATTCCCGCGGTGAAGGCATCATAAAATCTTAAGCATTATTACCCTCTGCGGTTGCCTCGCTATTCGGAATTTGCAATTCCGAAACTTTGTACAAAGGATTTTAACCCTTGTTCCACATCATGCTGTGGGAGAGGGAATTGAATCTCAAAACTACTTCCCTCCAAACTTCCGCACCAATTCCATAGTGAACTGTTCTAAGGCTTTTTCTTTTTTCTCCCATTCCATGCGTTTGGAAAATTCTTGTTCGAGGTATGTTTTGGCATCATCAAACGAGTTCATCTCGTTTAGGTGGCGAATCATTTCTTCGTATTGATTCAAATCGTTTTTAAACAATTCTTTCAGGTAGAAAAATTTATCGCTGATGCTGATGATGTCTTTCAGATGCTTGCCCGAAACATGATGCCGGAGTTTTTCAGCCACCTCAATAGTGGTTTTCGTAAAGCGGTCGTTGAGCGATTTTTCATCTTTTTTTGAAGCCGCAGGTTGAGTGGTTTCTTTGGTAATAGTAGTTTCTTTAATTACAATCTGTTCTTTAGTTTGCTTCACGGATTCACTAACAGGTTCAGCAATTATAACGGGTTCGGGTTTTACATGAATCACTTGTTCCACCGGAGTAGTTACTTTTTCCGGCTCTTTCGCTCTTTCTTCTTTTTTAGTTACAGGTTCTTGCAGAACAATATGCTCTGGCTGTTTGTGTTCATGCTTGGGTGGCTCAGAATGAGTTATTTCGGGTTTTTGAAGCGGGGCTTCATTCATGGCAACAGCTGCGGTGTCTAAGGCGGCACAAAGGTTTTGCAGTTCTTTCAAATATGCTTTCAACAGGTCTGCTTCTACCTGAAGTATGTGTGGCGATTGCGCTAAATGTTTGTTAAGTTGTAGAATTTTTTCGGCAACTAATTCAATTTGTTGGTGAATGGCTCGTGTCTGCATGGGAATTGTTTATTTTCGTTCGCGTATTGTCAGCATGAATAATGCCATGATAATTTATTAAAAACAAAGTGTAAAGTTAAGTAACTAAAAAATGTTTCTCGAACCACAATCAGGACCGGAAAAAACCGGATGGATAGAAGTGATTTGCGGCTCTATGTTTTCGGGTAAAACCGAAGAACTGATTCGCAGGCTGAAGCGAGCCAAAATTGCCAACCGTAAAATAGCGGTGTTCAAACCCAATATTGACAATCGCTATCACGAAACGAATATCATGTCGCACGATGAAAATTCTATTCATTCGTTTCCTATTGCTCACTCTGACGAAATCATTCAATTGTTAGCCAACGATGTTGAAGTGGTGGCTATTGATGAAGTGCAGTTTTTCGATACAGGATTGCCTACCGTTTGCAGCCGGTTGGCTTTTGAAGGCAGAAGGGTGATTGCTGCCGGATTAGATATGGATTATCTGGGTAAACCTTTCGGACCCATGCCTCATTTGCTTGCTATTGCCGAGCATGTTACCAAGCTGCACGCCATTTGCGTAGTGTGTGGCGGCACTGCCAATCATTCCTACCGAAAAGCAGGGCATAGCGAACAGGTATTGGTGGGCGCTAAAGAACATTATGAGCCTCGTTGCAGAAAGTGTTATTTGAAAAACGATTGATACACTTTTATTCCATGGCTTTCAATCGCTCTAACACGGGAGGGTGGGAGTGATGAAAAAACACATACAACGGATGAGGCGTAAGGTTTGACAAGTTTGAAGTGGAAAGTTTTTTCAGTGCATTGCCCAAAGCAGTTCCGTCATAAGTTACCTTGGCATAGTTGTCGGCTTCAAATTCATATTTTCTCGATAACATACTCATGGCAATTCCGGTAATAAATGAAACGGGCTGATACAACAAGAAGAATCCAATCATGCTTAAAGAAAATCCTGCTACTTCTGTTCCTAACATTCGGCTGAACACCGGAAAAGTGAACGCCAAACCCAAGAGGTAAAACAGTATTGCCATCTGCACAAAAGAGATGATATAGTTTTTCAGAATATGCTTTTTCTTGTAATGCCCCACTTCGTGAGCAATCACTGCCACCAATTCTTCTTCTGAATGCTGATTGATGAGCGTGTCGAATAATACGATAGTTTTTTTAGGTCCAATTCCGCTGAAGTAGGCATTTGATTTTGCCGAACGTTTGGAGCCGTCTATCACCATAATGTTTTTTAAAGGAAAGTCTATTTTACTTGAATACGCTTCAATTTTTTCTTTGAGCGTACCTTCTTGTAAAGGTGTAAGTTTATTGAAAAGCGGTACTATGAGCGAAGTATAAAACGTAGTGAAAAACAAAGTGAACACACTTACCGCTGCCCAGGCATACAACCAGAACCATTGCCCGGCAGTGAGGTAAAAGAAAACCAACAGCGCCATGATGCCACCGCCCAAAATTGCGCCCAATACCAATCCTTTGATTTTGTCAATTATATATAACCCCGCAGTATAGCGATTGAAACCGAATTTTTCTTCAATAACAAAAGTGTTATAAATACTGAATGGTAACCCTATAATGCTGCTAACTGCCGAAAGAATTCCGAAAAAAATCAATGTTCTAAAATATTCTGATGCTGACCATTGTGCTACTATTTCATACAGCCAACCAAATCCGCCTGCTAATAAAAATATTATTGTGATAATGGTGCTGATCGTACTGCCCCAAGTGCCAATGGATTTTTTGGCTTTTTCGTAAGCCTGAGTTTTGGCGTATTGTTCGGCATCTATAAAGCCTTTCATTTCAGCAGGAATTTCATTTTTCCAGTGCTTCAAATTCAATTGGTCTAACCAGCGTTCCAAAAGGTATTGAGCTACAATGAATGCCGTTACGAAATACAACAGAATGTTTTCCATGAAAATTATTTTGGAGCAAATGTATTGGTAATTGAATTGTTTGAAAGTTAATATAACCAAAAGCCCCGCACAACTGGCGGGGCTTCTGAATTTTTTGGTTACTGAATATTAGTTGAACAAAAGTTTTCTGTTCACATACGAACCATTGGTTAGTTTCACTTTTACAATATAAATGCCGGTATCCAAATCTTTTCTGTTCAAAGTGAAAAGATTAGAATTGCCTGCATTTTCCTGGCGCATCAATTTTCCTGAAATGCTGTAAACTTCTACAGATTCCATGGCATATTTTGCATCGTTCAGTTTAATGGTAGCAGTATTTGAAACCGGATTAGGGAATACATCCATGTTTACATTTGCAAGCGATTTTTCGAAAATTGAATTCGGGTCGCATTCGTAAGTAGGGTCTGAAAACAATTTGTAAGCTCTCGGAGCGAAATAGCTCATAATGGTGTCAATGTAGGCAGTAGCTCTGGCTCTTGAAGCAGAAGGGTTACCAATAAAAGTAGTGTCATACCAACCCCAAGGCTCAAATCCGGCTCCATAAAAAGGGTAGTTGCCATTATATGTGTTGCCGTCATTGCTTGCATTCGATGGCGAACAATTAGGACCAATATCAATGGCATCATTGTTTCCTGCCGCAGTAACCAAAGGCATGTAATCACCCGGACCACTAACGGTAATAATAGGAATAGCATTAGCACCGGTAGTTACCAATCCGGTATTGTAAGGAGAGCCTACATCGCCCACACCGTGGAATGCAATTACAGGAACTTCACCGGGGTCCACCCAACTGGTATCGCCAACGCATCCGCCCAAACTCAATACTAAGTGAAAATCGGAAGGATTGCCCGGATGATTATAATGAGAAAAGGCACCATTGGCTCCTTCAAAATTTCCCCAAAGAGTAGTGTCAATCATAGGAGTGCCGCCACCGGTTAAAAATTTAAAAATGCCAATTTCTTCAGGTCTGTTCAGGTTGCCGGCAAGTAATGCGTGATATGCGCCTGAGTTAGAGCCGCCCAACACAATTTTGTTGGGGTTAATGCCATATGTAGAAGCATTGGCATTGAGGAAACGAATAAGAGATTTGGCATCGTGAGCAGCTTTGTAAACCGCCAATACAATGGTTTGAGTTCTTACTTCTTGGTCGGGCGATGAAGGGTTCCAACCTAATCTGTATTCATAAGAAATAGCAACAAAACCTCTTTTGGCAAATTGAGTGCAAAGTTCAATCATGGCGCTATCCTCTTTGGTTCCGAAAGGAACACCGGTAAGAGAATTTGGCAGATAACTTCCGGCATGGCTCAAAAGTATTACAGGGCGGTCGGTAGCTGCATCGCCATCGGGAGTATAAATGTCCATGCGTAAGCTATCAACGTATTGGGTAATAGGCCCAAAGGCTTGTCCGGTTTGGTCTTCGGCAGTAGGCAATACCGACCAGTTCCAGCCGTAAGTAACATTTTTCTGCACGGATACATTGGTGAAAATTTCATCGAGAATCCGCTCTTGAGCAAAAGTTGTTAATGAGAACACAGCCATCATGATGCCGACCAGCAGTGTTTTTGAATTGATTGTTGTTGGTTTCATAATAATTGGGTTTTGGTTTAAAAAATTATTTTGTTTGTGTAAATATATAATTATCGTGCGTATTACTTAAATTTTATCCAAATGTAAAGTAATTGAGAAATAAACTAATCTGCCTATGAAGGGTCCGCCATAGGTTTGGAAAATTTTTTCATTCAGCAAATTAGAAGCTCCAAGTTTGAATGTGGAATGAATTTTTTTGTTGGTATAATTGATTTGACCATCAAGCAAGCCATAAGAAGGAATACTCCCTGTAAACTGAGGAGAACCTTCAAACTCAAATCCCTGAATCCACTTGTAATTGAAATTGAAACCAACATTTCTCACTCTCAGGTTGCCTAAATTAAAAACCATATCAGCGCCACTGATTCCAATATTGAATTTGTGCTCGGGAGTATTGAAAGCCGGAATGATTTCGTCTGTAGAGCCTTTTCTATCCAACACATTCCACGAGTAATTTCCATTAAGACTATAATACTTGGCAAAATAATAATTCAACGCTACAGAAAAACCATAAGTAACTATCTGGTCGGGAGAATTGGCAGAAACCCTGTAAGCTTGTAGTCTTCTCGCTACTGTTAAATTAGGGTCGGGAGCTGTAACTCCAATTTTATAACCCAAGAAATCGCGATACCAACTGTAATAGAAACTACCGTCTATGTAGAAACTTTTGCTGATAATGCCTCGATAGCCTAACTCTAACGACTTCACTTTTTCGGGGCGCACGGGAGGCACATTGAAAAAATTAAGAGTATCATAATTCTGTGTGGAAATATAATTTTCCAGCGATTCTACTGTTACCAAAGAATCTACGCCATGAATGTTTCCTATTAAAATGGCACGCCCGACATTATAAAATAGGTATTGGTCTTGCAGAGTCGGGTTCCTGATTCCTGCCGTAAATGAAAACCTGAAAGTTTGGTCGTTTTGTGTGTAAACCACCGATGCAGCCGGAGACACCAAAAAGCCGAAATTTTCATTTTTGTCCATTCTCCCGGATGCTGTTAAAATGAAACGGTTCATCCACATTTTTTTCTCAGCGCTGGCATACAAACCGTATTCTTTATTGGTAATTCTGATGCCCGCAGTATCGCTGAAAATAGTTCCTTCAGAATGTGGCAAATACATTCTGAAACTACCGCCTACAGTAGCAGTTAAAAATTTCGGTTTGAATTTATATTCGCCTTGCACATGCAATAATTTGGATTTATCGTAAAACAAGGTTCCTCTGTCGCCCACTTCAAAATTCCCGAATTTTTCATCGAAAAAAGTAGTGGAAATAATTCTGTTGAAAACCGAATCGAACTCAGCCGTTCCCGGTTCTAATCGAGCCGCATTACCAAGGTTTGGATTGCCTATGCCATCTGCATAGTTGCGAGCATCCTGATGCCAGAGCGTAAGGGAATCTTGGTATTGATTTAATACATTTCGGGCTAAGGTATAAGTTGAGTCTGCCGATGCACCAAACCACCAAGGACCTTGAGCAGGAAATCCCGGAAGTCTATATACTTTTGATAAATTATTTGACCAATGAGCGGAATAATCATTGCCCCAATCGTTGTTGTCTTTTACATAATCCTGCATTTTGAAAGCCGTGAAAACAGCATCGTAAGAGTTTCCTCCGTTTTCCAAAGTGGTATAAGCGCGCACATAAAATTTATCCGGTTTTTGCACTTCAAGTCTTAATTGATTAAACTTTAATCCGTCTAAACGATAACGGTTATCGCCCTGATACACTGTAGAGCCGGTTCCGAAATTATATGCAGCTATCACCTCAACATCTTTATACACTCTGTAGTGAAGTGCTGCAGAAGTTTTGAAATTTTCCATATCGTAATTCAACATGTCTCTTTCCTGATAGCCGGTGCGATGATAGATGCCCAAGCCCGGAAAGTTTCTAAATCCAAAAAGTGAAGTGAAGTTGTTGGTTTGTTCATTGGCATTTTCATCGCCATATACATTCACCGCATCATAACCTCCGGGATTGGTTTCAGGAACTACAGACTGTGGCGTGGCAGCCATATTATTGGCTTCCCAATCGTCTGCCCTGATGTAATGAAAATTTATTTTGAAAGCGAATTTGTCTTCGCCTTTTTTATTTTGAAATGCTCTGGCGTAGCGCACGCCCGATTCAAACATTCTTCTTTCAGCACCTTTAACCATTACGGTGAGTCCTTTGTGGTAAAATGGATTTTTGGTGGTCATATTCAACACTCCATTGAAAGCCGATGGACCATACATGGCAGTGCTGGCGCCTACTATAAGGTCAACTTTTTGAATATCGAGTTCTGATGCACCAGCAAAATTTCCGAGCGAAAAATTTAAACCGGGAGCTTGATTATCTGCTCCGTCAACTAACTGAAGCGAGCGCACCGGTCGGGTGCTGTTAAATCCGCGGGTATTTACAATAACAAAGCCCATACTTGCAGTAGTAAGGTCAACGCCTTTCAAACTTCCAAGCCCCGAATAAAAATCTGCAGCAGGCGTTTGCTTAATGGCGCTCAAGCTCATAGATTCAACGGTGAGGGGCGATTCCTTTTGTTTTTCAGTAATTCTCGTATCGGTAATCACTACGCTTTCTACCGTTACTGCCGATGAAGCCAATGAAACTTTGATTTGCTTCCTGATATTTTCGGCAGTTACTTCAAACTCTTTTTTGTCGTAGCCGATAAATGAGATTTCAAGAGTAAACGGAGGCTCTGTTCGGGCATTGAAACTGAATGTGCCTTCAAAATCTGCGGTAGCTCCGGTAGTAGTACCTTTAATAATTACCGCAGCGCCTACGAGCGGCTCACCCGTGGTGTTGTCTGTAATAATGCCGGAAACTACCTGGCTAAAACTATTATTTGTTATGAATGAAAGAAGTAAAAAACAACATAGAAAAATGAAATTGACGGGTTGGAGTTGAAGTGATTTTCCGGACATAAATATTCTGATTGGTACAATATTAAAGGTTAAAGTTTAAGCTAAGAAACTAAGTTTTTTTCACTTTGTAGCATCATAATTTAAACACCCTTGCCGCTTCCACTGCCTTTTGCCATCCTGCATAAAGTTTCGCGGTATCTTCCTTTTTCATTTGCACTTCAAAGCCTTTGTCCAATTGCCAGTTTTGGGCAATATCGTTTTTGTCTTTCCAGAAGCCTGTTCCCAAGCCGGCTAAGTATGCCGCGCCCAAAGCGGTAGTCTCAATGACTTTCGGTCGTTCAACAGATACCTGCAACATATCCGCCTGAAATTGCATGAGGAAATTATTGCGCACCGCGCCACCATCTACTCTCAGTTTTTGCAGTGGAATTCCTGAATCCAGTTCCATCGCTAACAATACATCTTTGGTTTGGTAGCACAGCGATTCGATAGTGGCGCGCACAAAATGTTCTTTGGTGGTGCCGCGGGTTAAACCAAATACTGCTCCGCGCACTTCGCTGTCCCAGTAGGGCGTACCCAAGCCCACAAAAGCAGGAACCACATACACGCCATCGGTGGTAGGATATTTCATAGCCAAGGCTTCTGTTTCATCTGCATTTTGAATCAGTCGCAAACCATCACGCAGCCATTGCACGGCAGAGCCTGCCACAAAAATGCTTCCTTCCAAAGCATACTCTACTTTACCGTCAACACCCCACGCTAAAGTGGTGAGCAATCCGCTTTTAGAAGCTACTGCTTTGGTTCCGGTATTCATTAACATAAAACATCCGGTGCCGTATGTATTCTTTGCCATGCCTGGTTCAAAACAGGCTTGTCCGAAAAGTGCTGCCTGCTGGTCGCCTGCATTGCCCGCAATAGGAATGGCCTCTCCGAAAAAATTTTCTTTTGTAGTATGCCCGAAAATTCCTGAGGAAGGTTTCACTTCAGGAAGCATAGAATCGGGTATGTCTAAAATTTTCAGAATTTCTTCATCCCATTTCAAATCATAAATATTATAGAGCAAGGTGCGAGAAGCATTGGAATAATCAGTGGCATGAACTGCGCCTCCGGTGAGTTTCCAGATGAGCCACGTGTCAATGGTGCCAAAAAGTAATTTTCCGGCACGGGCTTTTTCGCGTGTACCTTCCAAATTATCTAAAATCCATTTCACCTTAGTGCCGCTGAAATAGGCATCAATGAGCAAGCCTGTTTTGTTTCTGAAAGTATCGTTCAGTCCCTGCGCTTTCAGTTCGGTGCAGATGTCGGCTGTTTGGCGCGACTGCCAAACGATGGCATTGTAAACTGGCAAACCGGTTTCCCAATCCCACACTACGGTAGTTTCGCGTTGATTGGTGATGCCTATAGAGTCAATATTTTTTGCCGAAATATTATTCTTAGCCATTACATCGTGAATGACGCTCATCACGCTGCTCCATATTTCCATGGCATCGTGCTCCACCCATCCCGGATTGGGAAATAGCTGGCGAAATTCTTTTTGCGCCACTCCGCAAATGCTTCCTTGTTTGTCGAATAAAATAGCGCGGCTGCTGGTAGTGCCTTGGTCAATGGAGAGAATGTATTTCATTGGAGTTAAGAATTACGAGTTAAAGAATTACGAGTTTGTGATGAATGCTTCAAAAATATGAAATGCATTCGTAGATAGAAGAAAGTCTTCATTTTTTCCTGATTTCCTAAATTTCCAACTCTATAATCTTTTATCTTTCCAGCTTCCAGAAACAACCTTATAACTTTACAACCTTTTAACTTTCTAAGTCTTTGAAAACCCTCATTTGTATTGTAGGTCCTACTGCGGTTGGTAAAACAGCTTTTTCTATTCGTTTGGCAAAACGTTTCGACACGGTGATTCTTTCTGCCGATTCGCGACAGTTTTTTAAAGAAATGAATATAGGCACTTCCAAGCCCACTGGTCTGGAATTGCAAGCAGCGCCACATTTTTTTATAGGGAATATTTCGGTGCATGAAAACTATAATGCCGGGCGATTTGAAGCCGATGCCTTGCAAAAACTTTCTGAAATTTTTTCTGAAAATAATGCAGCCATACTTTGTGGCGGCTCAGGTTTGTATATCAATGCCGTGTGTCATGGTTTTGATTCGCTGCCCGAAGCTGACGATAACCTAAGAACTCAACTCAAAAATTTAGCGGAAGAAAAAGGTGTAGTGGCTTTACAAGATTTGTTGCGCGAAAAAGACCCAGATTACTACGCCACCGTTGACCTCAACAATCCGCAGCGATTGGTACGTGCTTTGGAAGTTTGCCTCGCCACCGGAAAATCTTACAGCAGTTTCAGAAACAAACAAAAGGTTCAACGTCCGTTTCGGATTATCAAAATAGGATTGAATTTGCCCCGTGAGTTGTTATATGAAAAAATAAACCAAAGAGTAGATGCTATGATGCAGCAAGGATTGTTGGAAGAAGCTAAAACGCTGTATCCGCATAGGCATTTGAATGCTCTGCAAACCGTAGGGTATGAAGAATTGTTTCAACATTTTGAAGGAAAATTTTCATTGGAGCAAGCCGTAAGTTTGATTAAACAAAACACCAGACGATACTCCAAACGCCAACTTACCTGGTTCAGAAAAGACAAGGAAATTCAATGGTTTCAGCCCGATGAATGGGAGCGGGCAGGGGAGTGGTTAGAAGTATTGATGTAGCACTTTTATTATTCCGTCAAAAAATTGCGAATAGCTTCAGCAATTTTTTCGGCTTCTTCTTCTTGGGGAAAATGACCGCAGGTTTCTAATGGTAATGTGTTTGAATTTTGGAAACCTTGTTTGAATTTTTCAAGATTATGAGGTTTAATTGCAGGGTCTTTCATTCCCCAAATAAATAATGTTGGTTTGGATGCTATGGGTTGTTTATTGTTCCAAAGTTTTTCAAACCAATCTTGGTCGTTCAATAATGATTTTGCAAATGCCAATCTTCCATTGCGTTGTGTGCTGTCGGCAAATGGCTGCGTGTATTGTTTCAAAATGTTGCCCGATAATTTTTTGTCGCCAAAGGATTGAGGTAAAATAAATTTCGGAGAAAAATTCAGATACCTGTATAAGAGTGGCAACAAAGGGCTTTTTAATATGCGGCTCAACCTTAAACTTTTCTGAATTTTGAATAATTAAGAAAGTTGGTGCTTGATGAATATTACATTCCCCCCGTTTCATTCGTCAGCAGCCAATACAATCCGAGTGTTGCTACTACTTTTGAAAAATCATCGAAACCTACAGGTTTTACTACATAGCTGTTTACGCCCAATTGATAACACTGTTGTATGTCGGGGTCTAAAGATGAGGAAGTAAGCACCACTACAGGAATGGTTTTGGTTGCTTCATCAGATTTTAAAACTTTCAATACATCTATGCCTCCCATTTTGGGCATTTTCAGATCGAGCAGAATGAGTTTGGGTGTTCCGATTTCCTGGTTCTCATATTTTCCTTTGGAGAAAATAAAATCTAACGCTTCGGCTCCGTCTTCCACATGATGAATATGGTTGGCAAAATTATTTTCGCGCAATGCTCTGATGGTGAGTTCGGCATCGGTGATGTTATCTTCTACTAATAATACTTCAATCGGGTTCATGGTTATCAATTATTTCGTGAGGTAATGAAAAATAAAAAGTTGCGCCTTCGTTTACTTTAGATTCTGCCCAAATTCTGCCTCCGTGCTTTTGTATAATCCGTTTCACAATGGCAAGCCCTACACCTGTGCCATCAAACTCTCGCGAACTGTGCAGGCGTTGAAATACGCCAAACAATTTGTCGTAGTATTTCATGTCGAATCCGGCTCCGTTGTCTTTGAAATAAAAAATGCTTTCATCATTCTCTTTAAACCAGTCGAAATGCACTTTGGGCTTTTCAGATTTTGAAGAATATTTCACGGCATTCGATACTAAGTTAACAATCACTTGCTTCATCAATGTTTTGTCGCAAGAAAGAGTAATCGGTTTTCCGAAACTGAAATCTATTTTTAAATCAGAGTTGTCTAAAAATTCACGAGCTACACCATAAGTAAAAGAAGTCATTTCTACCGGAACCGGACTCACGGCAGCTCTGCCAATACGCGAATAGGTGAGGAGGTCGTCAATCAATCTGCCCATCTTTTCGGTATTGTCGCAAATTACGTTGAGCAGACGTTTGGCATCATCGTCTAACTTATCGTTGTATTCTTTAAATAGAATGGAAGAAAACCCGCTGATGGCTCTGAGTGGTGCACGCAAATCGTGCGACACAGAATAGGTGAAGGTTTTTAGTTCGCCATTAATTTCTTCCAGCTTATTAATTTTAGTTTTTAAATTATCATTAAGTTGAATGATTTGCTTCGATGATTTAATCCGTTCGGAAATGTCGTGAATAGTAGAACGTGAATGAATGAAATTACATTGTTCATCATACAATGCTTTAGCGCTCAACGAAACGAAAAATGTTGTTCCGTCTTTTCGTATCATTTCAAATTCGACATTGTTGACTTCGCCTGTTATTTTAAACTGAAAAAAATTCTTTTTAAATGTTTCAAGACTTTCGGCAGTAATAACATCGCTGAATTTCATTTGACCAACAATTTCTTCAGGCTTGTATCCTAACCATTCAGCTTCGGTTTTATTAATCGAAATAAACTGACCATCGGCATTCAGCGAATGGTAGCCACAGGGCGCATTGTTATATAAATCATTGATGTTATTGAATGCTTCTTTAAGTTGTATTTCAGCATTTTTTCTCTCGGTAATATCGGTAGAAACCGCACCAATGCCAATCACTTTTCCTTCGTCATCATGTAACGGAAATTTAATGGATATATACGTATGCAGCCCATCGCTGAATGGCGCATATTCTTCGGCTTCAATCAGTTTGTTTGTGAGCATTACTTCTTGGTCAACTCTGGTAAAGGGGTCGGCAATTTCAGCAGGAAAAAAATCATACACCGTTTTGCCAATAAGTTCATTTTCATGCATCACTCCCATAATTTGCAGCAACTGTTTGTTGCCAACTATAAAGCGCCCTTTTAAATCTTTTATAAAAATGATAGAAGTAGTATTATCTAAAATAGCCTGAAGCATTTCTTTGCTTTTTTTCAGCGCTTTTTCTGCTTTTTGCCGGGCGTTAAGGTTAAAATAAATGGCTGCAAACACCAAAACCAGTATGACTGCAATGGTAATAGTAAGTATAATGAATACTGCATTGAAATATTTTTGCCAGAAACCAACATCGGCTTCTTTTATTGCCAAAAGATTCGTTTCATGTTGTTGAATATGGTCGGTGAGTTTTCTGATATTATCGGTTACTATCTTTCCTTCGTTAGATTTAATGAGTTCTGTAGCTTCATCACTTTTGTTGCTACGCACTAATGCAACGGCTTTTTGCGAATAAGAAATACGTTTTAATATGAGCGTTTCAAGCGAGTCTATATTTGTTTGTTGAGCAGAGTTGTCGTT
>CAZFFP010000060.1:22152-23798 GCA_964518215.1 uncultured Chitinophagaceae bacterium | reverse complement strand
AGTATTATTCTCCGCAAAAATGCGGTGAATGTAGGTTTTATTCTCCGCACAACTACATGTATTCAAAAGTCATTATAAAATTATCTCACCCACCCACAAACGGATACCCATTCTTTTTAATGGCATATCCGGCAACGGCACGTCTCAATGCTTTGGGGTTTACATCGTATTTGCACGTTTGTTAGCGACAGGCTTTTCGTTTAATCTTTTCCATTATTTTTTGTTTGGATTCATCCGTTACCAACATTTCTTGATGTTCCGTTGAAATAAGCAATACATAATCAAATTCACAATTGATTGAGTTAATATCCTCACCAACCAGATAATATCGCGTAGGATAGAACCAACCTCCAATTGGGATTTCTCCTTGTTGGATAATTTTGTTTTTATAATAGTATAAGATCTTCTTGTCCTTCGTGTCAATTGGTTTGGCGTTGGTTTCAATAATGTATTTTCTATTATACTCAAGGGAATCAACTGTTCCTTTATCACGAGGATTAATTGAGTAGCTTTCATTGTATATGCTGTCAAGAGTTGGAACATCATTGGAATAACGGTAGGGTCTCGTTCTGCTGCACTGATTAACTGCGTTCCTGTTCAAAAAGAATACGTGGTACTCGTTTTCTCTAAGTAAATATCGCTCACATCCGTTCTGATTTTGTTTAAGTGCAATGGAATCTTTAAAAGATAATTGTCCTTTCCAAATCTTGAGTATTTGGATTTTATAGTTGTCTCCTTGAACGAATACAACCTTGCCAATAAAAATATTTTCTGTGTTGGCTATTTCTGCGTTTAAATCTGTTTGTGCGCATTCACAGGCAATCGCTTGATAAATAACAAGTACGAATAACGATATTAAAACGGTTGATTTCATTTTAAGCAGATAACATCAGACCGTGAATTTACTTAAAACATCAGCCTTTAGAATTGAATATTTAAAAATGAAGAAATCCAAAGAGTGAGAGCTGCTCCACGTCACTTACAAGTGGCGGGGCGGGCTACTCGATTGGCGGCTGGGTTTTTGTTTGTCCGCAATCACTTCTTTTTTAAATCTTTGTCTATTTAGGTAGTCAAAACGGTTCTTAAAATTTGTCTGCAATTCTGTCTTGGAGTATAAATCACTCTCATACTTTTTAACTCCATTTATTGTAATTTGCAACATAGCATAAATGTTTAGTTTGACCCAGCCAGCAGCACCGAAACCCATAATGTGGCTGTCATCCGGGTTCTCAATTATTTCAATTCCGCCAGGAAGAATTCCTTCGTGTGTTGTGCCGTTTCGGTAACAATAATAAATTATATCGCAAATGTCTCGAACTCGTTTGTCTTTGTCACTAAATAATAAGTCACCAAATTTTGTTCTGCAAAAAATAGGCATATAATCTTCAATAAATTTTCTAAAGCTTTCGCCAACTCCTTTTTCTTCTGCCCTGCCAGTATAAAATGATGAAGTAATATCAATAAATGAGCATAAAAGTAATATGGCAGAATGATGTCTACCATTTTCAATAAGGAGTTTGCTGTCACCAGAAAATTGTTCTTTTATTTTTTGCCATAATTTATCTTGATTGGCTGGAAGCATATTATATTACTGTCTAAGTGTCCGATTGATAGTAGGTCGTTAAGCCTTGCCGCTAACATTGATT
>CAZFFP010000060.1:0-22052 GCA_964518215.1 uncultured Chitinophagaceae bacterium | reverse complement strand
AGCGCTTCTTTATCATAACCTTGTTTTTCGCTGAGTTTTTGCACGCGCAGCAACAGCGATTCGCTGATATATGCTTCGGCAAGTATGTCGGCAAGGTTCATCACTATTTCCTGTTCGTCCACCATTTTTTCGCGCAGCTTGTTTCCGGCAGCGCCCGATATGAGCAGAAATGCAGCCTTGATATTTTTCACAATTCTTTCCTCTTCTGCAAAACCACTTTTGCTTTTAAACGGAAGCAGTTGTTTGAAAAACAAAGCGGGCAATTTTTTTCCTGCGCCCATCAAATCCACTTCTTTGGTTTTGAGTGCGCGTCTGGTAAGTTCTGCCACCGAAAGCAAACGGTTGATTTCGTTGGTGCCTTCATAAATGCGGGTGATGCGTGCATCGCGGTAGCCCATTTCAATGCCGGTTTCCACCGCGTAGCCCATACCTCCGTGAATTTGCAAGGCTTCGTCCACCACATAGTCGAGCGCATCGGAACCGAACACTTTCAGTATGGCACACTCCACCGCAAACTCGCGCACGGCTTGCAGTTTGGCTTCGCTTTGAGCCATGCCGCCTTTGACGAGTTCATCGCATTTTCTGTCAATATTATATCCGGTGCGATACACGGCAGATTCGGCTGCAAAAATGCGCAGCACCATTTCGCCAATTTTATATTGCATGGCTCCAAAACTGCTGATGGGTTTTTCAAACTGAATGCGCTGGTTGGCATATTCCACCGATTTGCTGATGGCGAATTTGCTGCCGCCCACCGAGCCTGCCGCTAACTTGATGCGCCCGGTGTTCAGTATGTTCAAAGCCATTTTAAAACCGCCTTGCCTTTCGCCTAAAAGATTTTCTACCGGAACCGGACAATTATTGAAAAACACCTGAACGGTGGACGAGCCTTTGATGCCCAACTTCTTTTCTTCTTTACCTAAAGAAATGCCACCGAAGGCTTTTTCTACAATGAAAGCCGAAAGGTCTTTGTCGTTTTCAATTTTGGCGAACACAATAAAAATGTCGGCAAAGCCACCGTTGGTAATCCACATTTTTTGCCCGTTGAGCAAATAGTGTTTGCCGTCTTCAGATAGCGTTGCTTTGGTTTTTCCCGAATTGGCATCGCTGCCCGCACCTGGTTCGGTGAGGCAATAGGAGGCTTTCAGTTTTGCAGTGGCAATGCCCGGCAAATATTTTTCTTTCTGCTCTTTTGTTCCGTAGTAAACAATTGGCAGCGAACCGATAGAAGTTTGCGCGCCAATGGTGGTGGCAAACGAAAATCCTAAGGCTACCGCTTCGCCAAACAGCAAGCCGGTGTTGAAATCTAAATCCATGCCTCCGTATTCTTGGTCAATGGATAATCCGCACAAGCCTAACTCAGCCGATTTTTCGAGGGTGGCAACAATCCATTCGCGGTCTTTTTCGGCATCTATGGCAGCGGCTTTTTCTATGCCGAGTCCGTGAATTTCCTGTAAGCAGAAATTCTTCACCGTTTCGCGAATCATGAGTTGTTCTTCGTTCCATTCTTCGGGAAGAAAAATTTCTTTGTGGTCGGTTTCACCGATAATAAAAGAGCCTCCTTTGAGTGTCATGCCTATGATTTAATGTGAGGTATAAAAATAAGCGATTAAAAGAAAGTAATGGGGATGAGATTTTAAACCGTGCAATACTTTTTAATAACATAAGCAGAAATTTTCCAACATTACTCTGTTCCTTTCAGCATGGGCACAAATGAAAAATCATCGAATACTTCTGTAGTATATTCTTTGTTTCCGGTTTTAGTGATGCGCACCATTTGCTGCACTTTTCCTTCGCCCAACGGCAACACCATTTTTCCTCCGACTTTCAATTGCTCTAAAAGCCGTGGTGGAATTTCAGGTGCGGCTGCGGTAATTAATATTTTATCGAATGGGGCATGTTTGGGCAAGCCTTCAAAACCATCGCCATAATACAGATGAATATTTTTATCATAGCCCAGAAACTTTATCAAATCGGAAGTTTCTTCGTGGAGGGGTTTGTGGCGTTCAATGGTAAAAACATCAGCGCCCATTGCCGCTAACACACAAGCCTGATAACCAGAGCCGGTTCCTATTTCCAAAACTTTTTCATCTGGCTGAATTTCTAAAAGTTCGGTTTGATAAGCTACCGTATAGGGTTGCGAAATGGTTTGTCCCGAACCGATGCGCAGGGCTTTGTCTTCATAAGCCTGCTGAAATTCCATGCCTCTGCCCGGAATAAAACTGTGGCGAGGCAGCATACCCATAGCTTCCAGCACATTTTGGTCTTCAATACCTTTTCTGATGAGCGTTTCCATCAATTGCCTTCTTTTGCCCTGCATCACGGGACTGTCTTCCAGATTTCGGTTTTCGAGCATGAGGGCGAAAATATACTAATGTTGCGGCTTGTGGAAATGACAGCAGGCTCTTGTATGAAAAATAAAAAGGCTTTTGCGAAAGTGTAGGAAATGTTAATCCTGAATGCAGTAAAAAAAATCTAAGCTATAAATGAAGGGGGTGTTTTTATAAAAAACTGCTTCCGTTATTGTTTGGGAAATTATTTGCTCAAGCGCTCATGCGCCATAGTAAGCAGCATATCAATATCAGGTTTTTCGGGCGTAAAAACTTTTGAAGCAGTATATTCTTTCAGCGCGTGCGCGGTGGTGTCGCCAATGGCAAACACGGGAGCGCCTTTCGGCAATTCATTCACACTGAAAAAACTTTCTACCGCAGATGCACTCAAAAACATTACCGCATCGTAAGTCGCTGTGATGCGTCTCGGATACAAGCCCGTGTGATATACGGTGAGTTCGGTAACAGCAACATGATGTTGTTTCAGTAATTCCGGCAATTCTTCTTTGCGCAAATTGCCGCACCAAAACAAAACCGATTTGATTTTTTGTGCAAGTATAAATTCGGCTAAAGCCACAGCGGTTTCGTTTTCGGGAATGCTGACTTCGATGCCCGCTTCCTTTAAGCCTTCGGCAGTTTTGTGTCCTACGGCAAAAAACTTTTTATCGGAATAATTCAAATCGTCTTTCAGCTTTAAAAAACCTTTCACTGCGTTTTTGCTCGTAAATACCCAGGCTTCCGAAACATCACTAGCAGCCATCCTGAATATTTCGGGCAGGGCTGTTTCGTTAATGGCAACCTGTATCATGGGTTCTACCAGCAAATGCAAACCAACAGATGCGGCTTTTGCCTGAATGGTTTCGCTCACATCGTTGGCTACCAGAATGGTTTTCATTGGAGTGGTTTTAGGGTTTTGATAATTTCAACCGCACCCAATGCTGCTGCTGTTTCATAAGCACGGCCCCCCAAATTTGCATAATCCTTCACAGAACTCTGCATTTCAAATGCTACTTTTTCGCTGCCGTTTTCGTTGAGTACCGAGCAGCCCAGTGTAATGTTGTTGTCATGAATGGTTGCCAGAGCGCCAATAGGGGCAATGCACCCGCCTTCCATCAATCGCAGAAAATCGCGCTCCACTGTGGTGGTAAGGGCTGTGTCTAAATGATTTACGGAAGCGAAAATTTTACGGGTATCGGCATCGTCTTTTTTGCAAACTACCGCTACCACACCCTGTGCCGGAGCGGGCAGCAACCATTCGGGGAAATAATATTTTTCGGGTTGAATATTCAGGCGTTTCAATCCGGCATAGGCAAAAATGGCGGCATCCCAAGTGTTGTCGTGAAGTTTTTTAAGCCGGGTTTGCACATTGCCCCGCAAATCTTCTATTCGGTGCGAAGGAAATTTTGAAAGCCATTGTGCTTTTCTGCGCACACTTCCGGTGGCTATCACCGCGTCATAATTTTCTTTCAAAAAAATATCAGGCTCGGTTTTGCAAACCAAAATATCGCGCGGGTCTTCGCGCTTCAGGTGTGCCGCTATGCAAAGCGATTCGTGCAGGGTAGAAGGCAAATCTTTGCAGGAATGCACCGCGCAATCAATTTCGTTGTTGAGCAGGGCATCATCCAATGCTTTGGTGAAAATGCCAATGCCTCCCATTTGGTGCAAAGGAATATCCTGAGTAACATCTCCGGCAGATTGTATATGTACCAATTCGCTTTGAGCGCCATATTGAATCAATATTTGTTGAACGGTTTCAGCCTGCCAAAGCGCCAGAGTGCTGTTACGAGTTCCTATGCGTAGCATTTGTGGAGTAATGTTTAAAGTTGTTGCAAGATACTGCCGAATTTTATTTGTTTTATTCTGAAAGGAAAAGTTTTCTACGGCTGATATAACCCATGGTTTAAACCGTTGGTTATATATACCGGAATAACAACCAACAATTAATTTGTAGGGGGTCTTTTTAGCAACGAGTTTTATGACCTGCATAAATTAACAGATTATTGGTGCAGAGAGAGCACTAAAAAGAATGAGGTTTGTCTTTGTTACTTCGCCTTTCACACACCACAAAAACCCGTAGCTTTGTGCCTGCCGTAAAAGGCATAGTGAATTTTAAAAAACAATCTGATGCTCACTGCACAGCAAAACGTTCTTTCATCGAATCCTGCGGGCGAACTGTTCAACACTTTTGAAGCTACCGAGCACGAAAATCTCGTGTTTTGTTACGATAAACCTACCGGGCTGAAAGCCATTATTGGTATACACAATACGGTATTGGGTCCGGCTTTGGGCGGCACCCGTTTCTGGAATTATCAAAACGAAACCGATGCCGTGCGCGATGTATTGCGCCTTTCGCGCGGCATGACCTATAAAGCTGCCATCAGCGGCATCAATCTGGGTGGAGGCAAAGCCGTTATTTTAGGTAATCCTGACGAACTGAAAAGCGAGGCTTTCTGGAGGCGTTACGGCAAGTTCATTCAGTCGCTCAACGGAAAATATATTACTGCCGAAGATGTGAATACCAATTCGCGCGATATGGAATACATTTCGCTCGAAACCAAATACGTTGCCGGTAAACCCGAATATTTGGGTGGTGGGGGAGACCCTTCGCCTGTTACTGCCTATGGCACTTATTTGGGCATGAAAGCCGGAGCCAATCGTATTTATGGTGCAGATAGTTTGAATGGAAAAAAAATATTACTGGAAGGCGTAGGTTCTGTGGGGATGCATCTTTTGGAGTATCTGAAAAAAGAAGGGGCAAAAATATTTGTTACCGACATCAATGAACAAAAGTTGAAAAAAGCATCAAAACTTTATGGTTGCGAAATTATAGACCGCGACACATCTTACGACCTCGATATTGATATTTACGCGCCTTGCGCTATGGGTGCTTCGCTTAACAGCGACAGCATAGCAAGACTCAAGTGCGCATTGGTTTCTGGCGCAGCCAACAACCAACTCGAAGATGAGCAAGAGCATGGAGTTATGCTGAAAGAAAAAGGCATTTTGTATGCGCCCGATTTTTTAATCAATGCCGGTGGCGTTATTAATTGCTATGCCGAACTGGAAGGCTACAATCGCGAAAGAGCATTGGCTCGTACCGAATTAATTTACGAGCGCACCCTCGAAATTTTTGATAAAGCTCAAACAGAAAATATTACCACACACAAAGCAGCAGTATTGATAGCTGAAGAAAGAATCAATGCTATAGGCACTTTGAAAATGAAAATGTAAAAAACACAACAACAGTTTATAAACGCAATCCAACTAAGTTCTTTGTAATAGTATAAAATAGAGGTTTCAAGAAACATGCAAAGCAGAAGAAATATCCGTATTAAAACCATGCAGGCAGTTTATGCCCTTCGAAAAAATGCTTTCTATGATTATAATGCAGCCGAAAAATCGCTCATTCAATCGGTGCAGGCTTCATACAATATTGTGCTCTTTAATCTTATTTTGTTTGCTAAAGTGGCTCGATACACGCTGAACGAAGAAACAAAGCGCAAATCAAAACATCTTCCCACTACCGAAGACCTGAATTTTTCAACTAAACTTTCCGACAATCTTTTTACTCATTCCATTGAAAAAAATGAACTTTTCAAAGATGCCTTGAAAGAGCGTAAACTCAACAATGTAGATGTAGATGAATTGGTGAAGGCGCTTTTCAGAGCCTTATTCGAACATCAGGACTATAAAATTTATACCATTACCGAAGGACATCAGTTCGATAACGACAAGCATATCATTAAAACGCTTTACCGCGATGTAATGCTCAATAATCCATTGTATGATGCACACATGGAAGAAATGTTTCAAAACTGGGCAGATGATTTTTCTTTGGCTAAATTCATGACTACAGAATTGCTTCAGGAGTTTACCGAAGAAAAAGCCAATCGTGTTTTAGCATCTATCATTAAAACATCAGAGCAAGAAATGTTTGCTGTTGAATTATTTCGGAAAGCCGATAAAGATGATGCTTATTTGCAATCGCTGGTAGAGCCGCATCTCGAAAACTGGGACGTGGACCGACTGGCTCAGGTGGATATGATTTTGATGAAATTAGCTTTGGCTGAAATGCTCTATTTTGAAGAAATTCCCATAAAAGTTTCTATCAACGAATATCTCGATATTGCCAAAGAATATTCTACTCCAAAAAGCAAAGATTTCATTAACGGCATTCTCGATAAGATTATGAAGAAACTCCGTGCTGATGGTAAAATAGTGAAGACCGGCAGGGGGTTGAAAGAGTAATTTTATTTTTAGCTAATCATAAAATCTCCAACTCAACCCGACTCTAAATGCGCGCTGCATGGATGGGTAATTGTAAAAATTGTAGTAGTTGGGTTGTTTGAAAAGTCCTTCGTTCACGTGGTCTAATTTCAGAAAAATGCGAACCGTTTGTATTTTGAACGAAGCCCAAATATCTATCACCGGATAGAACTGAAGTTGCTGCTCGTTTTGCAAATAAAACTGTCCTGTAAGCGGGAAATATCCGTTGGCGAAATAGTTGGTATTGAACGTAACATCGGCTCCGAGACGCCATAGTAAAGCGTTCTTAAAAAATTTATTTTCGTAAAACAAACTATGCCTCGACCAGTATTCGGGAAAACGCAGAATATCGCTGCCCGTGAAATATTGCAGCACCATGCGATTGTCTAAACCCAAGCCTTTCCATCTGAAATTTTTCATCAGATTGAAAATCCAAGCCTGAGTGTTGCCGTTGTATTGCTGCGGAAGAAAATCAGTGTCGAAATACAACAGGTTGGTGATGTTATGAAAATTTGCCGCTACACTGAAACGATATTTTTTCAAAGTGTATTCGCCACCGAGAGAATAGAGAAAAGTTTTATTGAACAGTTTTGTCCATTCGGTGCCACGCACAAAAAAACGATGATACACCCATGATGGCTCGTATTGTTGTATGATAGAAGTGGCTTCAAGGCTTCCAAGTTTTCCGAAGTCGTAACCCAAACGTGCATCGGTTTTAAAATCTCCCGAATTGTAATCAATAAGGCTGATGAACGCTGCTGCTTTGTAAATGAGTTTTTTGTCTGAATCGGGATGACTGCGTAAAATTCCCGACAGATTCAGATTTTCAACTCTTTCGTATTTGCTGTAATTGTAAATCCAGAAGATGTCGTAATTGGCGGAAGCGTCTAACACAAAATTTTTATACCACACATTAGTGGAATCGTAGCGGTCAACAAACTGCAAATAAATACCGGCTTTGTTCGATAGCGATTGCACTTTCAGAAAATTTCCTAAAGTGTCGGGCTGAATCAGTGTGTCTTCGGGCGGAAAAAAACTTCCGTAGAAAAGCGAATCGGGTTGGGTATCGTTGAAATCGAGCAAATCGGTTTTGTAGCTCACTTCGTGATATAATTTAAACACCGGCAACATTTCCTGAATGCTGATGCTGTCGTTGAGTTGCACCGTAATCTTTTTGCCTTCTACCCATTCCTGGCGCAGCGAAACATCGCGGTCTTTCATAATGGTTCGAGCTGTAGAAAGTCGCACGGGCATAATGTCTTTTCTGATAACCTCGTTGGATTCATAGAGCACTTCAGCTTCAGCAAAACCACCGTTTTCCTGAGCGCTCACATTATTGAACAGGAACAGCGCACCAATATTATACTTCTGATTTTTGGAGTTGAGATTGGCGTTGACAGAAAAATTATTGTTGTTCGACAATTGTCTGGAAAACACGCCTTTGCCTGCCACACGATTGTATTGAAATCCAAACCTGAAACGGTTTTTAATATTCTGCGCATGATTGAGTTGAAACAACTGTTCGCGTTTCGGACCAACCGCCAGATTGAGTTCGGTGAACGGCTGATGCACTTTATACAAGCGCACCTTGTCGCGGTTAAGGCGGTATAAATCGAAACTTTCATAGCCTGTTTGAAATCCCGTAGCAGTGTTGGGTTGAAAAAAAACAGGATATGTGGCAAGTCCCACACCGCCAATGGTTCGGTAGCGAAAATCTGCCTGTTGTGCGGGGTCGTATATCTGAAAATCCTGCAAAGAAGTGTCCACCACATGATACCTCACGCTGTGTGTGCCGATGCTAAATTTCACTTCCTGAATTACAAAAGGTTTCCAGCCATCGTCACTCAAAGTAGTATCCTGCGGAAAAGGATTGAAAGGGGTGGTGTCGGTTGGCATTGTATTAAACTGCGAAAAAGCATTCAGCCACATCAGTATTATCAGTAGGGTGAGGGTGCTTTTCATTATATTTTCGATTTGCGAAAGTGCGATGTTCGATTTTCGACTTGTTTAAGCCTTAAGCTATCAGCCTTTAGCAATTAGTTTTTTTAGCTGTTCATCCCCCTGCCCCCTATCGCTTTCGCACCATTCCACCCGCAAGGGGGACATTTAACTTGCCCTAAAATTTCAAACTTTAAACTTTTATCCCTATTCTTCGCAATAGGGACAACATTATAACATTATAACTTTCTAACCTTATAACCCTTTAATCTCAAAGTGTTTCAATCAAACGCTTCAAAATTAAAGTCATTTTTGGCTCGGCTGTTTTAGCAACTTTTATCACATCTTCCAACGAAGTTTCCTGAATCAGTTCTTTCGGATAGCCCATGTCGGTGATTACCGAAATGGCAAACACTTTCAACTCCATGTGCTTTGCAACAATAATTTCGGGCACGGTGGACATGCCCACTGCATCGGCTCCCATAATATGGAATAACTTATACTCTGCCGGAGTTTCCAAACAAGGTCCCTGCACGCTCACATACACCCCTTCATGACAATCAATATTGTTTTCTTTGGCAATCGCCATTCCTTTTGCAATCAAATCGTTATCGTAAGTATGCAGCATATCGGGAAAGCGCGGACCTAATTCGTTATAATTTTTTCCTCGCAACGGATGTTCCGGTTGCATGTTGATGTGGTCGTTGAGAATCATCAAATGTCCGTTACGATAGTTCGGATTCAAACCTCCCGATGCATTGGAAATGAACAGTATTTCGATACCCAGATATTTCATGACGCGAACAGGAAAAGTTACCTGCTGCATGGAGTAGCCTTCGTAGTAGTGAAATCTGCCTTGCATGGCTACCACTTTTTTGTTGCCCAGAGTTCCGAAAAGAAGTTTTCCTTTATGACTTTCTACTGTTGATACCGGAAAGTTAGGTATGTCGGCATATTCGAGCGTGTGCTCTATTTCGATTTCGTTTACAAGGTTGCCCAAGCCGGTGCCGAGAATGATGCCGTATTGTGGTTTGAAATTTGTTTTTGTCTGAATGAAACTGACAGTTTCGTTGATTTTTTCGATTAGGTTTTCCATTTAAATATTGGGTTTAATAACAGCTTGCAGGTAGTCGAGAATTTCCTGTTCAAATATTTTTTTATCGTCAGGAAAAAACTTCACTTCTACAGGAAGGGCGAAAATGCTCAATTTTTTCTGAACAAACCATTCGCGATGATTAAAAAGACGCGCGGCATCTTTCTCGGTAGTGAGAATAATTTTATTGTCTGATTCAATATTTTCGAACGTAGTTTCAATGGCTTCCAAATCGAAGCGGTCGTAATTGTGATGGTCGCTGAAATCGCGCAGCCACAAGCGATTCACTTGTGCTGTAACATATTCTTCCAATTCATGCACGCCCGCTATACCGCAAAACAAATACACATCGAGCGTGTTGTTCAGGCGCATTTTTTCATTCGGATTCAGCAAATTATATGGCAAGCCATATTGCAGGTAAGAGAAGAAAACTTTCTGATGTTTTTGTGGAGCCATGTGCCGAATAAAAGTTTGTTTTTCTTCTTCTGAAATTTCCGCAGGACATTTGGTAACGATAATAAAATCGGCTCGTTCGGCAGCTTTGGCAGATTCGCGCAATCTTCCCGCAGGCAGCAACGCATCTGAAAAATACGGATGCTCATAAGTAGTGAGCAAAATGGAAAGCCCTGCCTGCACCGAGCGGTGCTGAAAAGCATCGTCCATAATAATGAGTTGGCTTTCGGGCGCATCGGCAATGAGTTGAGGAATGGCTAACATGCGGCTTTCGCATACGCACACTTTCACGAACGGATATTTTTTCAGGAGCAGAAAAGGCTCATCGCCTATAGTTGAAGCATCATCGTTGACCTCGCCCAGCCGATAACCTCTGGTTTTTCTTTTATAACCTCTGCTTATAACGGCAATTTTGTAATGCTGAGACAACAGCCGAATGAGATATTCCGTATGTGGTGTTTTTCCGGTGCCGCCCACCGATAAATTTCCGATGGCTATAATGGGAAAATCGAACTGAACACTGCGCAAATATTCGTTGTCGTAGAGATAATTTCTAAACCACACACCCGCGCCAAACAGCACAGAAAAGGGAAATAAAACAACACGAAGAATTTTCTGATCCGTAGTCATTAGCGCAAAGCTATTTATTTCGGAGGGAATGGCGATTAACGGAATTGTTCAAGATGTGAATAATCGCTTTTCGAATAGTCTGAATGATGATTGCAGTATAGAACAATAGCCCGCTAATTTTTATGGTTTGAACTTATCGTTTTTAATAGGTTCAAAACCGAAAAAAAAATATCCTCCACTTATCCAATACCAGATTTTCATCGAATTCTACTTATGGCAAAACGGCTAAATAAGTATTAAAAAAAACACAAACCGAAATTTAATTGATATTTAAGCCTCGGAATGGTTTATCACTTCAACACCCCCTCATCTCTGAAACTGTAATACCCGTCTTCAGTTATAATGATATGGTCGGCAAGATAAATTTCAAATAGATTGGAAGCCTCGTGTAGTTTTTTGGTAAGCGTGATATCCTGAGCACTTGGCTGTTTATTACCCGAAGGATGGTTGTGCGCCACCAGAATGCTCACAGCATAAATTTCAATGGCTCTTTTCAGAATGAGCCTGATGTCGGCAACGGTTCCTGTAATTCCGCCCCGACTTATCAAAACTTTTTCCATCACTTTGTTGGAGCGGCTCAGGTAAATTGCCCAAAATTCTTCGTGAGGCAGGTTGGCAATTTCAGATTTCAGAATGGTGTAAGCGTCTTTGCTGCTTTTAATGCTGTCGTGTTTGGTAAATTCGGCACTCTCCCTGCGTGTGCCCAATTCGAGCGCAGCCACAATAGAAATTGCTTTGGCTTCGCCAATGCCTTTATACTTCACCAAATCGTTCACGCTCATTTTGGCTAATTGGTTGAGGTTATTGTTGGTGGCGAGCAAAATCCTTTTGCACAAATCCACTGCCGATTCCTGTGCATTGCCGGAGCCAATCAGTATGGCTAAGAGTTCGGCATCGCTCAGGGCTTTTTTGCCTTTTAATAATAATTTTTCTCGCGGGCGGTCGTCTTCAGCCCAATATTTAATGGTGAGTTTGTCGTTGTTTTCGCTCATAGTTCATAAAATTCAGTAATAAAAAAAGGGCGTCCTTTTCAGAATGCCCTTTGAAATTATAATTTTTTACTAAAAATTATGACAAAGATGCTACATGTTTTGCAACAGAAGATTTGATATTGGCAGCTTTGTTTTTATGAATAATGTGTCTTTTAGCTAATTTGTCCACCTGAGAAGAAACTTTCGGAAGCAGTTCTAAAGCGGTTGCTTTATCGGTAGTGAGACGAATGTTTTTAATCAGATTGCGGGTGGTTTTGCCGTAATAGCGATTTCTTTCGTTACGGGCGCGTGTTTGTCTGATTCTTTTAATTGCCGACTTATGGTTTGCCATTGTTATTAATGATTTTGGAGGGGCAAAGATAAGTGAATTTACTTTTGAAACAAATTTTTTGACAAAACTATCGAATACGGTATTTCAACACCTTTTGGAAAACAGTCAAATGAATATAGACTTAACTTAGCAAACCATATTTCGGAATTATGAAAAGACCTCCAAATCTTAAAAAAGGCGATACTATTGGTATTTTTTGTCCTGCCCGAAAGGTTGATAATAAAGACTTGCAGCCCGCACTCGATATTTTGGATTCGTGGGGATTGAAAGTTCAGTTGGGAAAATCGGTTTTTATAGAAAACCATCAGTTTGCCGGAACCGATGAGCAACGAGCCGAAGATTTTCAGGAAATGCTCCATAACAAGAGTATTAAAGCCATCATAGCCGCCCGTGGCGGTTATGGTTGCGCACGAATTATTGACCTCATTGATTTCAGAAAATTCAGAAAAAAACCGAAATGGATTATCGGTTACAGCGATATTACTGTTTTACACAATCATATCAACCGGCATTGCAAAGCGGAAACGCTTCATGCCACTATGCCCATTAATTTCTCTAAAAACACAACTGAAGCATTGCAAAGCCTGAAAGATGTTTTGTTCGGGGAAAAAATTGAATATTCATTCGCTTCAGATTTTGCTAATAAAAAAGGTAAAGCAAAAGGCGAACTTACCGGGGGCAACCTTTCCGTGCTGTATAGTTTAAGCGGCTCTGTTTCGGAAATGAATATCGATGGAAAAGTTTTGTTTTTGGAAGATTTAGATGAATATCTGTATCATATAGACCGCATGATGATGCAAATGAAAAGATGTGGTAAATTATCGAAATTGAAAGCCTTGTTGGTGGGAGGTTTTACAGAAATGAAAGACAATACGATTCCGTTTGGAAAAACAGCCTATGAAATTATTTGGGAGCACGTGAAAGATTATGATTATCCGGTGGCATTCGGCATCAAAGCAGGACATATAACCGACAACAGAGCACTGATAATGGGCGCAAAAACCAAAATAGTTGTTACTGATGAAACTTGTGAGATTAAGTTTCTATAAAAATATCCGAAGACTTTAGACTTTATTAAACTACCGTTTGTAATGGCAAAAACAAAAGACAACAATAACTACGAACAGATTCTTTCAGATTTGAAAAATAAAATCTATCACCCCGTGTATTTTTTACAGGGAGACGAACCTTATTTTATTGATAAAATTTCTGATTACATAGAAGAAAATGTGTTGAGCGAAGGAGAGCGCAGTTTCAATCAAACGGTTCTTTACGGAAGAGATGCCGATTCGAAAACGCTTTTAGACATTTTGATGCGCTATCCCATGATGTCGAACTATCAGGTAGTAATTCTGAAAGAAGCGCAGCAGATGAAAGATATTGATAAGTTGGAAAGCTATATGAAAAATCCGGTGAAAAGCACCGTTTTTGTGGTGAACTACAAGTATAAAACAATAGATAAGCGCACTAAATTTTGGAAAGACGGAGTGAGCAAACAAGTAGTGCTGAATTCTGCTCTTTTATATGATAATCAATTGCCTCCATACATAGAGAATACCGTTCAAAAACACCAGCATAAAATAGAAAAAAATGCCGTTGACCTTTTAGTAGAATATTTGGGAAACGACCTTTCTAAAATTGAAAACGAAATTGAAAAATTAGCGCTCAATGTTCCAAAAAATCAAGCAATAGGAACGGCACACATCGAAAAATTTATTGGCATCAGCCGGGAATATAATGTGTTTGAGTTGCAAAAAGCGCTGGCTTTAAAAGATGCCGTAAAAGCTTATCGTATTGCAGATTATTATGTAAAAAATCCGAAAGAAAATCCAATGGTGGTGGTAATGGGAACATTGTATTCTTTTTTTTCAAAAGCATTAATCTATCAATCATACAAAAACCACGACATTGCCAAAAGAGAAATGTTTTTGAATTATTTTCAGGAACAGGATATGAGGAGCTACGGTAAAAATTATTCCGTATCGAAAACCGAAAAAATATTTGATGTGCTGCTGGAATATGATTCGAAAATAAAAGGCGTAGGATACAATGGCGACAAGGAATTGCTGCTGAAAGAACTCGTTTATAAATTGCTCAACATCAAATAACTAAAACACACAACTATGACTCAACTCATTCAAAAACTCTGGTGGACGGTTGCGCTGCGGGGAATGTTATTGCTCATCTTTGGTATTATTGCTCTGACAGCGCCATTAATGCCCTCTGAAACGCTAATGTCGTATCTGAGTTTTTTATTGTTGGGCATGGGTATTATTGTTTTGGTTGCAGTAGTTTCTATGCGGCAAAATGTCTCCGCATGGATTTTGCTTTCGTTTATTTCGTTATTAGATATTGCTTTAGGCGGGTTTATACTTTTTAATACACACAAATCTGCGGGGGTATTTTTCAAAATTATTGCCGCATGGGCATTAATCATGGGGCTGTCTCAATTTTTGTTGGCAATAAGACCCAGTGCGCTCAGAATTTTTCTACTCATAAATGGCATACTTTCCTTAGGCTTTGCATTGGCAATTTATTTCCGGGTTTTTTCTGAAAGCAATATCAATTTTATAGTGGGATTATACACGCTGCTCATGAGCCTTTTTTTCCTTTTTGTGGCTTTTAAGATGAAAATGATAAAGGGTAAAGAAGAGGCTGATTCATTACATTTGAATGATAACAATGAAACGGAATCTGATTCGAGGTGATTTTTTTCTGTTTCTTTAACAAGAGTCAAAGCCAAATAAAACAAATTATCTTAAAATAGTTAATGAACCCTTCTTTTTGTCTGCAAAACCATCGTGAAAAATTAAATTCATACTATAAACAAAAACATTTGGGGTTAAAGTTTTTCCATTATAATTTCCATCCCATTCAAAATTTGGATTATCGCTTTCAAATACTTTTTCTCCCCATCTGTCAAACACCATTAGATTAATTTGCTTAATGGCATTAGTATTCCCATAAATTTTCCAAACATCATTGGCTCCATCGCCATTTGGCGAAAACGCATTGGGAATGAAAATATCATGATTTACCTTTACAACAATAATAACATTCTCTGTTGTAGAACAGCCTGATTCGTTCACAGCAGTAACAGTATAGAACATACTGTTGTAAGACGAAAAATAATATGGAGATGCACAATCGTTGCATGATAAACCTGTTGCCGGAGTCCAATTAAAAAGAACATCACCTCCATCGTTTGATGTGATTTCAAGTTGAATGGTGTCGCCAAAGTTTATTGTTGTAGAGTCTGGGACCACAGAAATAACAAATATATCCGGCTGAAGTATTTCTACTGTTTCCGTATAAATACAATTGTTGGCATCAGTAATTGTAAAAGTGTAGTTGCCGGAATTTAAACCGGAAAAAACACCTGAACTATTGGTTTCGGAAGAAATAGAAAACTCATAAGAGGGCGAGCCTCCATTGGCAGTTATAATTATTCTGCCATCAGTAAAACCATAGCAACTGACATTAATGGCACTTGTGCTTGAACCTAAAATAGCCGGCTCATTTACCACAATTGAAATAGTTTCTGCGCAAGAGTTATTATCAATGGCTCTAATGGTGTAAGTATTGGCCAAGAGATTGCTGAATAGCCCGTCTGCATCATCAGTAAAATTAACACCGTCTTCAGAAATTGAAAAAATTATCGGAGCAGTTCCACCCGAAATAGCAGACACTATGCTGCCTGAATTATCTCCATTACACAAGACATCTGTTGCAATAGCGCTTAAGCCTAATGAAGCCGGTTCTGTAATTGATATGGTTACAACGCTTTCACAGGCATTATTATCTGTTATGGTTACATCATAATCACCGGCAATAAGATTATCGGCTGTATTTCCGGAACTGATATTACCATTCCACGTGTAGTTGTATGCTGTTCCTGTTCCTCCGGAAGGAGTCAGTGAAATGCTTCCATCATTCAATCCAAAACAAGAAACATCTGTTTTCTGAATTTGAGTTGTAATTTCTGAGGGCTGAGTTATTGTAAAAGAATCTGAAACTTGTTTACAACCGTCAGCAGCAGTGGCAGTTGCATTATACGTTCCGGCAAGAATTGTAACTGTTTGACCTGAAGATCCATTACTCCACTCAAATAAGAACGGAGGTATACCACTCGTGTTGGGTATGGCTGTGGCACTACCGGTGCCTCCAAAACACAAAGCATCAGTTGAATTAACGTCCAAAACGATAGGTGCGGGTTCTAAAATGTCAACACTACCAATAAGTTGACAGTTGTTTTGGTCGGTTGCAGTAACTTCATAAGTGCCTGAAGATAGTCCTGTGATATTTTGTCCGTTTAAACCTCCAGTCCAAGAGTAATTAACAGATCCCGTTGCGTTTACAAAATCGGCAGAAGCAGTACCTTGATTTGCCCCATAACAGGGGTTATCAGTTCCTGTAATATTTAAACTTTGCGGTAAAGGTTCTGTGATAGTAGCACTTACAGCAAAAGTGCAACTGTTTGAATCTGAAACATTTCCTCCATAAGTTCCCGGAGCAAGATTATTAATTGTAGAAGAGCCTAAAGGAATAGGTTGTCCAAGATAAGTATAGGGTGGAGTTCCTCCGGAAATAGTAAATTCAATAGTGCCATTATTAGCACCATTACAGGTAACGTTAGTAGCCGAAATTATAACGTTAAGTGGAGCATTGGGTTGAAATATAGTATCAGACCCTGTAAAAACACATCCTACTGTATCAGATATAGTAAATCCGTACTCTCCTGCAGGAAGCCCTGAAAGGCTAAATCCTGATAAGGATCCCAAATCCCAACTGATAGAATAGCCGGGAGTTCCTCCACTTACAATAATATCTATACTGCCGGTACTATCACCAAAACAAAAAATATCTTTGTTTACAGATGTATATGAGATAGGGGAGAAGGGTTCTGTAATATCAATACTTCCAAAAAGTTGACAGTTGTTTTGATCGGTTGCAGTAACTTCATATGTACCGGCAGCAAGTCCCGTTATAGTTTGGCCACTTAATCCTCCCGTCCATAAATAGTTTACACTTCCGGTTGCATTTATAAAATCGGCTGAGGCAGTTCCTTGAGTTTCTCCATGGCAAAGATTATTGGTGCCAACAACATTTATGCTTTGAGCAAAAGGTTCTGTAATAGTAAAATTAACTGAAGTTGAACATCCGTTTGAATCAATAACATCTCCCGAAAACGTTCCGGCTGAAAGGTTAGTAATTGTAGAAACTCCGGCAGGAATGGGCTGTCCGAGATAAGTATAAGGAGGAGTGCCTCCAAAAATATTGAATTCAACAGTTCCGTCATTGGCACCATGACAAGACACATTCGTTACAGTAGTCAAAACAGTAAGCGATGTGTCGGGTTGAAGAATAGTATCCAAACCGAATACTGTACAGCCCCATGAATCTGTAATGGTAAATCTGTATTCTCCGGCTAAAAGCCCCGCAGGGTTGCTGCCCGAAAGTGAAGACGGAGTCCAATTGAAATTATAACCCGGAGTGCCTCCGCTCACATTTATGTTAAAACTTCCGTTGCTCTCTCCAAAACAATTGACATCTTCACGAACATAAGTATAAGTAACGGGTGCTGCAGGACCGGTAACAGTTCCTGTTGCCGATACTGTACAGCTTTTATTATCGGTAATTGTAACAGTATAATTTCCTTCAATGAGATTTGAGATTAACTCAGTGCTTGAAAAATTACTCCAACTATAACTATATGGTGGAGTACCACCGGAAACATTCGCCAGTGCTGTACCTTTTCCAGATCGGTAACATGAATCTATGGTTGTTATAATGTTTACAGTAAGGGATGGTACGCCTGAAACAGATCCTGATGCTGTTGCTGTGCATCCGTTTGCATCGGTAATGGTAACACTAATAGTACCCGGGCTTAATCCGGATGCTACCGGATTGTTGGGTTGTCCGCCACTCCATGTATAGGTATAAGGAGGTGTGCCACCCGATGGAACAGATGCTATTGCCTGACCATCATTATTGCCGGCACATGAGATTCCTATTGTAGCTAAACTTGCAGTCATGGGCGCACCCGGCTGAGTAATCGTTACTGAGCCAGAAAAGTTATTTCCCGCAACTGCATCACTATAAATATAAGTGTAAGTTCCTGCAACTAAGCCCGTAATATTTCCTCCACTCATATTGTTGCTCCAAGAAATATTTGATGGAGGCGAACCTCCTGATACCACAAGAGTTATTGTTCCATTATTTCCTCCAAAACAACTTACATTAGTTCTAGAAATATTCGTAGTTATTCCACAAGGAAGTTGAGAAACTGTTTCGCGATATTGCAAAAGAGCAGAACATCCATTAAAATCATTAAAATTGGCGATGTAAGTGTTTGGTCCCAAACCGGTTCTTGTGGCTCCGGGAATTCCTGCCCAACTAATGTTTTGGTAAGGAGGGGTTCCGCCAGAAATTTGTATTGTAACGGTGCCATTATTTACTCCGCATGAAGCATCGGTATGAGAAGTAGTAGCGGTTAAAGGAGTGGGCTGATTCAAAGTGTATTGTCCTGATGCAGAACAAATGCCATCAGTTACATATAGGGTATATGTACCGGCACTTAAGCCATTCCATACTTGCTGAGAATTAGCACCGCCATTCCAGTCGTATACATAATTGCCAAATCCTCCAACAGGGTTGGCAGCTATTCTACCGTTAAGCCCCCCATTGCATAATGGCTCAGTAAGAGTTGTATTTATAGTTATAGGGTTTCGAATTTCAACATTTCTGGTCGCAGAAGCCGAACAGCCGTTTATATCGGTAACGGTTAGGGTAGCAGTATAATTTCCGGGAGCTTGATATGCGTGAGAAACATTGGCGTTGGCAAAAGTTGGGTTGTTAATGACTACCGGGGGAGAGCCATCTCCAAAGTTCCAGGTAATGTTTGCGTATTGGCTCAAGTTTGCATTAAAACATGGGTTAACAAACTCGAAGTCAACCGGCATACCGACACATGCTCTACCATCACTTGTTACAAAAAAATCAATGAACAAGTCATACTGAAAATTCGAATAATAGCAATCTCGTTGTGAGTAGTTGTAGAAACCAAATCTACCCGGTTTAAAGCAATCTGTCTCTTCGAAAATCAGGCTGCCGTCAACAAAAATTTGAACGCGGGTATATGTCAATCTAATCTCAAAATTATGGTTAGTATTCCATGACCAACCCGGTCCTCCAAAGTTGTTTTGCACAACTGTGAACTCAGGTCCGTTTTGGTGCGCGTTGAAATATGTGCCATATAAATTAGGTGGTATCACTCCCTCTGCTCTGGATAGCGACATACCTCTTGGAGCTGCATTTTGGAAGTCTTGTTTCCAATCAAAAAGCCAACAATCGAAATCATCTATGGGTCCTAACGGGTTTAAAAAACTAAAAACAAAGCCCATCCAGTCGTCATCAAAATCGGTTGACCTGAACGACCCTGTAATTCTCACATTCATTAAATCGAAAGGCGAAACAAAAAAAGTCGGACTTCCATTCACGGTTTGGCGTACCTGACTACCACCTCCTTGAACTACCCAGTTGCCATTGCCGGGCTGCCCTGCTACATTCCATGTGTTAAAATCAACATTGGTTATGCATTGTGTGTATCCTAAAAATGAAATGGTAATTAAACATAAAAGCAGAGAAATCTTTTTCATGAATTGGGCGTTTCGGTAAAATTTAAATTTCAAGCATCAATCATGGCTTGAACGATGTATATTTTATTACGGTAAATTTATGATTTTTATTCAATAATAAAAGACCTAATTACACACGTATTTATAAGTAAGGAAAAACGTATAATAGAACGGCAAAGAAATGACAGGTGCTACCTGTCATTACAAATAGGTGCCAAACTGCATGATTAAAAGGGAGTTTTTCCCAAAGGAAGAAAATAACCCCTACACTATACGATAAGCCCCCTGCTATCAGCAAAAAAAGACCGCCAAAAGGTAAATTTTCAAAAAGCGGCTGAATGGCAAAAATTGCCATCCATCCCATAGCTAAATATAGCAGTGTAGAGAACACCACAAATTTCTTCACAAAAAACAATTTGAATATGATTCCAAGAATAGCGATTGACCAAATAGCCACCAACATCCAAAAGCCCCATTCGCCTTTAACAGCATAGAGGGTGAAAGGAGTATATGAGCCGGCAATGAGTAAATAAATAGCTGCATGGTCGAAAATTTTAAAATAGTATTTCAAACGGGGCTGACTGATACTGTGATACAACGTAGATGCCAGATAGCAAATTATAAGACTGCTGCCATATATTGTTCCGGTGATGATTTTGGAGGGGTCTTCTGTGCCGCTTGCAATCATAATCAACAATACCATTGCAATGATGCTCGAAACTAATCCGATACCATGAGTAATGGTATTTGCCATTTCTTCGTAGGGTATTATTTTTTGTTTAATGTTATGCATACGTTTTATGAAGGCTGTCTAAATTACATTATTTCTGTTGAAGTAGTTTCCAACAGGCAAAAAAAAACCGCCCGAATAGAGCGGTTTTCTTTTTATTTGGATGAATATTTTACAACTGCACATCTTTAGGTCTTGCAGATGCTTTTGGAATTTTAATTTTCATAGTGTCTTTGTCTAAACAATTTTTTACAGCGCCATATTTTGCAAATCGATTATATAAAGCAGTTCTTAACCCTGCATGTGTGATTTTTGTAAGGTTGTTAGATAGTATAGTAAGATTATCATAAATCGCGCCAATCAGGTCTGCATAATATTTGTCGAAAACTTGCATTTCTACACTGTTTGCAGTCTTTTTTCTGAGTAAAGAATCGAAAGCATAAGAAACATAAGGTTCGCCTTTTTTAAATTCATCTAAAGTATAATCCACATCGCTCAAAGGATAAATAAATTTAGCATTTACTTCTATAGCCTTAGCCATGTCTGCATCACCAATTTTTTTAAATTCACTAATAGCGCCTTCGGTATCAAAAGAATATAATTTGTCCATGCCTCTGGCTCTGCCGGCTTTTTCATTATTGGCAACACGGCCATAGAATTCGGCAGCCATAGCGTAATTGCCTCTTTCTTCAGATGCTTTGGCAAGACTTGCCACCCCTTCTACATTTCCGTTGGTAACAAATATTTCTACAATTTTCATGTATTGTAAATCTCCGTCTGAAGTTTGCCCTTCTTCGTATAATTTATCTGCAATTTTTTTCAATCCGGTTACTACATTGCCATTATTGTAGGCATCGAAAGCTTCGCTGTATTTGCCTGCTTCAAAAAACAAATCACCGGCTTTCTTAAATCCTTCGGGGGTATTCATTTTTTCATACACTTCAGCAGCATGGTCTTTTTCGCCAAGTTTTATATACTCTGCCGCAACCTTTTCCAAACGGTTGGCAACATTGCCTTGAGCATAATAATCAACTGCGGTAGGGTATGAACTTTTCCCTCTGTTGAAATAAACATCACCAACAGCGGTGTAGCCATCAGTAGCGGCTCCGCCTTTCGTGTAAAAGCTAATGGCTTTTGTCATGGTTTTAGCTTCATATTTCGGGTCTTCCTGAGCCATGTCAATCATTTTTTCACCGATTCTTATAAAGCCGGCTTTCTTCTCATCGGGCGTGCAGCGCGAATATGCTTGCGATGCTTTGGTTACATCGCCTTCTTCGAGCCATGCATCGCCAATTTTGGCATTCAAATCTTTGTCGAGCTTTGATGTCATAATGAGTTGTGACGCTTTGTTGAACCATTCCATTTTCTTAGCTAACTCTTTTTGCTCTTTTCCTTTGGAAATGTATTCGTCAACTTTTGCTTCTTCTTTGTTCTGTGCCGATGCTGAAAACACAAGGAAGAAAATAACTGCAATGGCAAGTAATTTTTTTAGTGGAGTTGTGGTGTTCATAGGGTTGATTTTTAAGGGGAAATTAATTTGTGTCGAATTTAGAAATTTTAATGTTACCAAATATCACTTTTGCTCAGGTATTTATTTAGTGGAAAAACAATGATTGGCAAAACTGAATGATACTTGTATTTTTAAAGCCAAA
>CAZFFP010000059.1:0-23818 GCA_964518215.1 uncultured Chitinophagaceae bacterium | reverse complement strand
AACTCACCAATTTTATAAAACGAAGCGTAGGGCTGATAGGGCAATAAATTCGGAACTTCAAAAGAAGTTAGTATAACGTGAGTTTTCGATTAAACATCAAGTTCGACAAAAAAAACAAGTTTTTTAAACCTCACCCCGTTCCATTTCTCCCTTAAATTTCAATCATAGAACGCCCCTCTCCATTGGAGAGGGGATGAAGGGGTGAGGTATAAAAATTCAAAGCAAGAAAGGCTTTGAATTTAAAGTATAAATTCAGATATATAATTCAAGCGTTTATCCTTTTGCTTTTCGCTGCTCTAATTTTTGTTTGTAGAAGTTTTTATCTGCCATGTAGGTGGTTTTCGTGAAAACGGCATACACGTTTCCATCGTCATCTACATATTGCAGTGGCAGTTCGAGGGTGTGCTCTCCGTTTTGTGCAATTTTTTGCTTCACCTCTTCTACCTGCTCATCGGTAATGAGAAAGCGACATTTTACCCTGCCGGTAATGGGGCGAACAAATTTCATGGAAGCGGCTTTGTCCCACACTACATAATCTTTTCCCAACACTTCCATAAACAGCAGCATAAAATACGGGTCAATGGAAGAATAGATGCTGCCTCCATACACTGTGCCCACACGATTTCTGGTGCGAATGCCTAATTTGAGACTCACGTGCAATTCGCGAAAATCGCCTGCAATAAATTCCACTTTTCCGCCCGAACAAAATATGCAGGGCCACCAGTTGAACAGCCAGCGCATGTTGCGGCTTCTGCGCGATTCGGTTTTTTCGGTGTCGAATAATTTCATGAAATAAATTTTTGAATGGACGTAAAAATAAATAGAAGTGTTTTGTTGATAAAAGTGGTCAGGCGACTCAAAGTCGTCCGACCACTTTCAAACGAAAAAAAAAATGTCTTCTGCTTCGGCTCACGGGAATAAAAAATCCCCTGCACAATGCGAGGGGATTCATTTTTTTAAAATAACCAATGGAGTTATCCTACACTGATTTGTTTTTTTGCCTGTTTCAGCGCTTCTACTTTTTTAGGCAAGCGCACATTCAGAATTCCATTTTCATAAACTGCCGAAATGTTTTCAGCATCTACAATTTCAGGCAACGTGAAGGAGCGCTTGAACGATTCATAGCTGAATTCTTTTCTTTTGTAATCTTCTTTTTCATCGCTTTTCTCCACTTTTTTATCGCCCGAAATGGTAAGGGTGTCGTGCTCGGCTTCAATCACAAATTCATCTTTGCTGAATCCGGGCGCTGCCACTTCCAAACGGTATTCTTTTTCGTTTTCGGCAATGTTTACCGATGGGCGGCTGAATGCGGCAGGCATTCTGAATGCATCATCGTTGAAAAAAGTATCAACGAATTGAGAGAGTGAGCCGGGAAATGCGCTCGATTGGGGTTTCCATTTAATGAGTGTCATAATTTGTTTCTCCTATGAATTTTTTGGTGATGAAAATTTTTCTGACATCACCCCACACATCAATCGGCATACCAATGCAATGTATAGCCCGAAAAGAATGACAAATTGTTCAAATTACAAAAATATTAAGACAAAAAGACATTTGTCAGCAGAATAAAATGACAAAAGTTCAGATATAGATATAGCCCACGACTTAAACCGTGGGCTATATCTAAAAACTCATTTCTTCTTTTACTGAAGCCACCGCTTCGAGTAACGCATCAATGTCTTCCATATAAATGCGCCCAATATTTCCTATGCGGAAGCAATCGGCTTTAGTAAGTTTGCCCGGATAAATTACAAATCCTTTTTCGTTCAGGCGATTATAGAATTCTGAAAAATTGAAACGGCTGTGCTGTGGGTTAAAAAATGTATTGATGATGTATCCTCTTTTTTCTTTCGGTAAATATGGTTCAAAGCCCAATTGTTCCATACCATTCATCAAGCGTTGGCAGTTCGATTGATAACGCAGTGAACGACCTTCTACCCCACCCTCTTCAGCAAGTTCCACCAATGCTTGTCGGAATGCCATCAGCGAATGGGTAGGTGGTGTGAAACGAAATTGTCCGCTGGCTTCCAAGCCTTTCCATTGCTCATACAAATCGAGACTCAGGCTGCGGGCATTGCCTTTGCAGGTTTCTAAATGTCGGGTGTTCACAATGGCAAACGAAAATCCCGGAACACCCTCAATACATTTATTGGAGGATGATACCAAATAATCTATGCAAGCATCTTTCAGGTTTAATGGAACAGCGCCAAAACTGCTCATGGCATCTACAATAAATATTTTTGAATGTTTGCGAATCAATTTTCCAAGAACATCCACAGGATTGAAAATGCCACTGGTGGTTTCGCAATGCACCACCGCCACATGGGTAATGGCAGCATTGTTCTGCAACTCCTTTTCAATTTCGTTCAAATCGGGAAATTCATTTTCGGCATATTGCAAAATAGTTTTTTCAATACCAAGCACTGTTGCCATTTTCGCTATGCGCTCGCCATAAGCGCCATTGATGATAATCAACAAATGGCCGTTTTTCGCAACCGCTGTCGAAATCACCGATTCTACGCCAAACGTGCCGGAGCCTTGCATAATTACTGTGTCGAATCCTTCTTCTTTGGAAGTTCCGGCAAGGCTCAAAAGCTCACTTCTGATTTCTTTCACGGCATTGATAAACACAGTATCGCGCGAACCGTAATCGTGTAGCATGGCGGCTTTCACCGTTTCGCTGGTGGTGAGCGGACCGGGTGTAAACAGCAATTTGTCTTTGGTGGAGGTGGGCATAGAAAGTAATAAAGTTGTAAAGTGAAAAGGTTAAAAAGTTTTCCCCAATTGCATTGAGTAGATATAATAAGTTTTAAAATTGCAGAAACTCACTTCAACACAATAGCCGGCACATCATTCACGCTTTCAACAATATGTGTGTGCGGAAATTGCTCCAATTCTTCACGGCTGTATGCGCCACTGCAAACACCAATTTTATAAAGAGTTCCGGCATTCATGCCTTCTTCCAAATCTGAAGGAGTATCTCCAACTTTGGCAACCGAATTCACATCATCTATATTAAATTGCTGCATAATTTTTTGAATCATAAACGGCTGCGGACGACCGGCAGGCACTTCATCAGAACAGACCGAAGCATCTATCAATCCATCTTTTTCCCATCCGATTCTATCAATAATTGTTTGAGTAATGTCACGGCTGAAACCGGTATCTAAAGCTACTTTGATGCCTTTGTTTTTCAGTATTCTAAAAACTTCCGAAGCGCCATCAATTTCGCGCACATCGGGGTCGTTTTTATAGAAATCAATCATGTTCTGAATAAAAGTGTCGTGAATGGCATGCACCAATTCCTCGCTCACTTCAGCGGCAGGCATTCGTTTTTCGAGCATCATGCGGATGGCTTGCGGCTTCTTCAAACCCATCACATCGTTCACTTCGCGGTGCGAAACTTCATAACCGTGAGCGCTCATGGCATTTCTGAAAGCAATGTTTACAAAATCTTTGTCGAACAGGGTGGTTCCTGCAATGTCGAATACAACTAACTGAACGGGCATAAGTTTTTTTCTTCAAAAATAGAGGAATGAGAACAAAAACAGCGTTATGTTTCGGCTAATAAAACAATAATTTTAACAGGAGTGCAGAAAACAACTTTGTTTGATGTGTCGGTCAATTATTTAATCAGACTTTGCGGTAAACAAATTTATTAGAGAATTGAACTTTTGATTCGTATTTTCATTATGTATTTTCAATATCTAAAATCTATGAATCCTGCATCACTGATTAAGAATAAAAAAGCCGTTCCTTCAGAATTCGATAAAATAGCATCGCGCTATGACTTAGCAACTTATCTCAGTCAGGGATATATGGACGATTTGCGTATCAGTGCCGAAAGAATGAAATTGAAAGGCAACGAGCATTTACTCGACCTGTGTTGCGGAACCGGAAAATCAACAATTGCATGTTTAGAGCAATTGCCTAATGGCACGGTGGTGGCAGTTGATAACTCTGCCGAAATGCTGACCATAGCAGAAAATAAATTGAGCATCCTGTATTCCGATAAAATTTCATTTAATCTGAATGATGCCATGCAATTAGATTTTCCTGAACAAACTTTCGATGCCATTTTTATGGCATACGGAATCAGGAATATGCCCGACTACGAACGCTGTGTCAAAAATTTATTTAAAATATTGAAGCCGGGTGGAATTATATGTTTCCATGAATATTCGCTTGCTGAAAATTTTTATGCGAAGCCTTTATGGGCGATTATGGGCTATGGATTTATCGTTCCATTTTGCACATTACTCACAGGGAATTTCACCATATTTAATTATTTGGTTAAAAGTGTCATGACTTTTTTGCGCCCATCAGAATTTATATCGCTGCTTTCAAAATCAGGTTTTGAAAACATTGAAGCTCTTCCATTAAAAAGCTGGCGAAAGCCTTTGCTGCACACCTTTCTGGCAAGAAAGCCAAAGAATTAAAAAGCACATTCCTGAATACAATACTATCTTTGCGCCCAAATGACCCCTCGCCCTACAGTAGCTTTTCATACACTCGGATGCAAACTTAATTTTTCCGAAACATCCTCTATTGCCCGCCAATTTGTGGAACATGGATATGAAAAAGTAGCTTTTGAAACTTGTGCAGATGTATATGTAATCAATACCTGTTCTGTTACCGAAAATGCAGATAAAGAATGTCGGCAGATTGTTAAAAAAGTAAAGAAAACCAATCCTGATTCTAAAGTAATTATTATTGGTTGCTTTGCACAACTGCAACCAGAAGCCATAGCCGAAATGGAAGGGGTTAATATGGTTTTGGGTACAAAAGAAAAGTTCAGAATTATTGAACATTTAAACGAAATAAACACAGGTCATGAAACCATCGTTCATGCCACCGATATTGATACCATTGATTTTTTTACTGAAGCATATTCTTTTGGAGACCGCACCCGAACATTTCTGAAAGTGCAGGATGGTTGCGATTATACCTGTGCTTTTTGCACCATACCTTTAGCAAGAGGTAAAAGTCGCAGTGCCGATATTTCAGAAATTATTAAACAGGCAAATATCATTGCTAAAACGCCCGTAAAAGAAATAGTGCTCACCGGAGTAAATATTGGCGATTTTGGTAAAGGAAATTCAGGCGCTAAAAAATCTGAAGAACAATTTATTGACCTCATCCAAGCATTAGACACAGTAGAAGGTATAGAGAGGTTTCGTATTTCATCTATTGAACCGAATCTGCTCACTAACGAAGTCATACAGTTTGTAGCGCAATCAAAAAGATTCATGCCGCACTTTCATATTCCATTGCAATCGGGAAGCAATAAAATTTTGAAACTCATGCGCAGACGTTATTTGCGCGAGCTTTATGCCGACCGTGTTGCTCAAATAAAACAAAACATGCCTCATGCGTGCATTGGTGTGGATGTTATTGTTGGATTTCCGGGCGAAACTGAAGAAGATTTTTTAGAAACATTCAATTTTATACAAAATCTGGATGTTTCATACTTGCATGTGTTCACTTACTCTGAACGACCCAACACAACAGCAATTGAAATGCCGGGCATTGTCCCTGTTCAGGAACGAAAAAAGCGAAACAAAATGCTTCGTTCGCTTTCTGAAAAAAAGAAGATGGCATTTTACGAACAACACTTGAAAACCAATCGTCCGGTTTTGTTTGAATCGGAAAAATCGGGAGAAATGATGCATGGATTTACAGACAACTATATTAAAGTGAAAGTACCTTTCGATGCTTCCGCTGTAAATCAAATCATCGAAGTTGAACTGAAAAATTTCGATGCAGAAGGCAATGTATTTGCCCGCTCTAATGCCGATATGATGGAGCAATAATTTTTAGCGTTTTTTTCATAGTACCAGTTTTTTAAAGGGTTATTTTTTCCTGAAAATTAAAGGAATGATGATGTTACTGTTTTAATTCATTTTCAAAACTGTAAGTGCTTCACCGTATGCCCGTTGTTGATGAGTTGTTTGAGCGAATCAATGCCGATTTTCAGATGCAGGTCAACATAATTTTTAGTTACTTTAATATCACTTTCAGCAGTTTTCACACCTTCGGGAATCATGGGTTGGTCTGAAACTAAAAGTAAAGCTCCGGCAGGAATTTTATTGGCAAATGCAGTAGTGAAAACAGTAGCCGTTTCCATGTCAATACCCATACATCGAATTCTTCTGAGGTATTGTTTAAAATCTTCATCATGTTCCCACACGCGCCTGTTGGTGGTATAAATAGTTCCTGTCCAATAATCCTGTTCATAATCGCGAATGGTAGTTGAAATGGCTTTCTGTAAAGCGAAAGAAGGTAGCGCGGGCACTTCGGGCGGATAATAATCATTACTGGTTCCCTCACCGCGAATTGCCGCTATTGGCAATATTAAATCGCCTATTTTATTTTTCTTTTTTAGCCCACCGCATTTGCCTAAAAACAAACAGGCTTTAGGTCTAACAGCGCTCAGCAAATCCATTACTGTCGCTGCATTAGCGCTTCCCATACCGAAGTTAATAATGGTGATGCCGTTTGCCGTTGCATTAGACATAGGCTTATCCAATCCTTTTACTTCCACCTTATGCCATGCGGCAAACATTTCGACATACTTTTCAAAATTGCAGAGCAAAATGTATCTTCCGAATTCTTCCAATTCTAATCCGGTATAGCGTGGCAACCAGTTTTGAACAATTTCGGGTTTTGAAGTCATGCGATGGGTTTTTTCAAAAATAGTGAATTACCAATTAGTAACTGAGGTGCCATTTATCAGAAAAAATTTCAGACAAAATATTATTTTCAAATAAGAAACCGGAAATACATGAACACCTTTTACGCAAATGTGATAGACCTGCACCAGTGGAAACAAAACTGGCGCAGAACTATTGTTCTTGGTTTTATATACTTATTTGGCTCAGGCTTGGCATATTTTGGTTTCTTTCTGGTAATTGATTTCCTGGTTAAAAGTATTTATGGAGAAACTTCAGCAGAAGGCATTCTGATTCCGGCAATGATTGCAGGAGTATTTTATTCTCCATTAGCAATCATAACCATTATGGAATTCAGAAAACGCTATAGAAAAGGCGACATGTATATGGACCAAAAGAAGATACATGTCCATTCGCGAAATATAACAGACACTTTTTCTGCCAATCAAATTTCTAACCTTGATTTTAATCATCGCTTTAATGCTTACAGGCGCACAGAAAAAGATAATCCTCAGGTATTCAGAGTTCCGGTGCATCCAACAATAATTTTCGATGCCAATGGCGAGCATCATGAGTTTGTGGTGGAAATTACTACTCGCAGTCAACTGCGCGACTTCGAGTCAATGGTATTTTACTGGAGAGAAAATTACAGTGAAAAATTTGCTTGAATCAACTGCTGCGCTGCCGCATCACTTCATACAGCATCATTCCTGCCGAAACAGATACATTATAAGATTCCAAATCGGTTTGAATAGGGATTTTTACAATGGCATCTGACCTGCGAATCAAATCTAACGATACGCCCGATTCTTCAGAGCCTAAAACTATTGCCATCGGAATGGTGAAATCTTCCTGAAAGGGCATTTGCTCGGTATGCATATCGGTGGCTACAATTCTGATGCCGTTCATTTTAAAAAAATCGAGCGCTTCGGTAAGCGATTTTACTTTACACACATGAATATGACTCAGCGCTCCTGCCGAAGTTTTCACGGCATCGCCACTAATCAACGCGCCACCTTTACCCGGAATCACAATAGCATCTACTCCTGCTCCATAAGCTGTTCTTGCAATCGCTCCAAAGTTTCGCACATCGGTAATGTGGTCGAGAACCAGAAACAAAGGGGTGCGGGCTTCATCGTAAGCTTTCATGAGCACATCTTCTAAATCGAAATATTGAATCACCGACAAAAAAGCAACCATACCCTGATGAAGTTTTCGGGTAATAGAATTGAGTTTTTGCAGCGGAACCACCTGTACCGGAATTTGATACTGTTTTGCCAAGTTTTTTATTTCAGCAAACTCGCTTGCTTTGAGCGATTGAGAGAGTAGAATTTTTTCTATGCCTTTACCCGATTTTAATGCTTCTACAATCGGGTGCTTACCATATATGAGGTGCGATTCTTTCAAGAAAAATGGTTATCAGATGTTTTTTAAAAATGATAGAGCTTCAAAGGTAATTGCAAAAAATTCAATGCTCAACTATCTTAAATAAAATCCAAAACTTCTATCCATCCGGCACTCTTTAAAACCAACATAAAACTTAAATCCAAAGGAAGTAGTCAACTCAATCAAAGGTTGTCACCCCTTCAAATAAGTTATAGTTCAGGCTATCCCCGTCCCTTTCATCCGATTACCCTAATTTTGCAGGCTAAAACAGCAAGTTTGCAATGGAAATTTCCAAGACTTATCAACCGAACGAAACAGAGCGTAAATGGTATCAGCACTGGCTCGATAAAGGCTATTTTAATTCCAAACCCGACCACCGTCCGCCCTTCAGCATAGTTATTCCGCCACCCAACGTAACAGGCGTGCTGCACATGGGACACATGCTCAATAATACTATTCAAGATGTGCTTATTCGCAAGGCGCGCCTGCAAGGCTACAATGCCTGTTGGGTGCCCGGAACCGACCATGCCTCCATTGCCACCGAAGCCAAAGTGGTGCAAATGCTGCGCAAAGAAGGTATCAAAAAATCTGATTTAAGTCGTGAGAAATTTTTGGAACATGCCTGGGAGTGGAAAGAAAAATACGGAGGCATCATACTCGAACAGTTGAAAAAATTAGGCGCTTCTGTGGATTGGAACCGCGTGCATTTCACGATGGACGATACCTACTACAAAGCCGTTATTCGGGTGTTTGTGGATTTGCATAACAAAGGATACATCTATCGCGGCAAGCGTATGATTAACTGGGATGTGGAGGCAAAAACAGCCCTTTCAAACGAAGAGGTGATTTATAATGAAGAGGGCGATAAAAGTTTTCTCTACCATGTAAAATACTTCGTGAAAGATTCAGACGAATACATCACCATAGCCACACAACGCCCCGAAACCATCATGGGCGATGTGGCGGTAGCCGTCAATCCCGATGATGAGCGCTACAAGCATTTGTTGGGAAAGAAAGTTTTAGTGCCTATGATTCACCGCGAAATTCCGGTGATTGCCGATAGTTATGTAGAAAAAGAATTTGGAACCGGCTGCCTGAAAGTAACCCCCGCTCACGACCAGAACGATAATGAAATAGGCGTGCGCCACAATCTTGAAGTAATTGATACTTTGAACGAAGACGGCACACTCAATGAGTTATGCGAAATTCCCGAATACGTGGGAAAAGACCGTTTTGAAGTAAAACAATTGGTGATTGAGCGCCTCAAGGCCGAAGGTTTATTGATTGAAGAAGAAGAATTTATTACCCGCATCGGCAGAAGTGAGCGCACCAACACCGTTATAGAGCCGCGCCTTTCGGAGCAATGGTTCATCAGCATGAAAGAAATTTCTAAGCGCGCGCTCGAAGCCGTGGAGAACGATGAAATACAACTGCACCCTGCCAAGTTTAAAAACACCTATCGTCACTGGATGGAAAATGTGCGCGACTGGTGCATCAGCCGTCAGTTGTGGTGGGGACACCGCATTCCCGCCTGGTATGATGAAGCAGGAAACGTTTATGTTGCCGAAACCGAAGCAGAAGCCTATGAGAAGTATCATGAGAAACAAGGGACAAGGGACAAGGAAGAACAAAAAATCAATGATAGCTCAAATCAGAAATCCGAAATCCGAAATCCGAAATTGAAACAAGACGAGGATGTTCTCGACACCTGGGCATCTTCATGGCTCTGGCCTATGGCGGTGTTCGATGGTTTCAACGACAATTGTTTCGATAAACAAACCGGAAAAATTAATAAAGCAGCCAATGCCGAATTGAACTACTACTACCCTACTCAAATTCTCGTAACCGCTCCCGAAATTCTATTCTTTTGGGTGGCGCGCATGATTATAGCAGGTTATAAATATTTAGATGAAAAGCCTTTTACTGATGTGTATCTGCACGGCATTGTACGCGATAAGCAGCGCAGAAAAATGTCGAAATCGCTCGGCAATTCGCCCGACCCTTTAGACCTCATTAAACAATACGGAGCCGATGGCGTGCGCGTGGGCATGTTGTTGAGTTCGCCTGCCGGAAACGATTTGCTTTTCGATGAAAAATTGTGCGAACAGGGCAGAAATTTCTGCAATAAAATTTGGAATGCTTTGCGCCTGATTAAAGGCTGGGAAGAAGATATTGAAATGAAAGAAGAAAACATCCCCGCCATCCATTGGTTCGAGCAGCGCCTCAACGAATCCATTGTCGAATTAGAAAAGCAATTCAAAGAATACCGCCTTTCAGACGCGCTCATGACTTTGTATAAATTGGTATGGGACGATTTCTGCTCATGGTATCTCGAAATGATAAAACCCGAATATCAAAAACCCATTGACAAATACACACTGAGCCGCACCATCGGTTTCTTTGAAAAACTCATGCAACTGCTGCATCCGTTCATGCCTTTCATTACCGAAGAAGTATGGGCACAGTTGGCAAAGCGTCATGCAAACGAAAGCATTATGTTGAGCGAATATCCACAGGCAAGCGCTCCGAATACGCTTATTGTTGAGCAGGGTGCTGCAGTCATCGAAGCCATTACCAGAATCCGCGAAATCAGAAGTCAGAACAACCTCAAACCCCGCGATCCGATGCAACTGTTCATAGAATCGCGACAGCCGGAAAAGTTCACAACGTTTCAACCTGTTTTACAACGGCTCGCAGTGTTAGCAAGCATTGAGTTTGTAAATGCCGAAGTGCCCAATACCAAAACTTTCATCATCAAAGGCGACCGCTTCTATGTAGAAACCGGACAAACAGTGGATGCTGCCGTTGAAAAAGAAAAACTGCTGAAAGAACTCGAATACACCAAAGGCTTTATTGCTTCGGTGCAGAAAAAACTCAGTAACGAACGCTTTGTTCAAAATGCCAAAACTGATATTCTTGAAAAAGAACGCCAGAAATTGGCTGATGGCGAAGCAAAAGTGAAACTGTTGGAAGAGAGCATTGCAGGGTTGAATTAATTTCATCGGTTAATTCATATCATGTTATTCACGCCCGTAAAAATTGGTCCGCTGCAACTGCGCAATCGCAGCATCCGTGCAGCCGCGTTTGAAGGCATGTGCGCCCATCATGAAGTTAGTCGGGAGTTGATTGAATATCATCAAAGTGTGGCTGCCGGAGGCATCGGCATGACCACGGTGGCTTATGCGTCAGTAACCCGAAACGGACTTTCGTTTCCGCATCAGTTGTGGTTGCGTTCCGAAGTGGTGCCTCAACTGCAAAAACTCACCGATGCAATTCACAAAGAAGGTGCGGCTGCTTCGATACAATTAGGTCATTGCGGCAACATGGCAAAGCTAGGCATCACCGGCTCCAGACCGGTTTCAGCTTCTACACACATTAACTGGTATGCGCCATCGTTTGCCAAAGGGATGAGTAAAGAAGAAATAAAAACAATGGCGAAAAGTTTTGGCGATGCCGTTCATTTGGCGCAAGAAGCGGGGTTCGATGCGGTGGAAATTCATGCAGGGCACGGCTATTTGATAAGTCAGTTTCTTTCGCCATATACGAATAAAAGAAATGATGATTTTGGTGGAACACTGAGCAACAGAATGCGCTTTATGGAAATGGTGATGGAAGAAGTGCTGCAAGTTGCCGGAAATAAAACAGCGGTGCTGGTGAAAATGAATATACGCGATGGGTTTGCGGGCGGCATGGAAACCGATGAATCGCTCGAAGTGTCTAAAACACTTGAAAAAATGGGCGTTCACGCATTGGTGCTGAGCGGTGGATTTGTTAGCCGCGCCCCCATGTATGTATTGCGCGGAGCCATGCCTGTAAAAATTTTAGCCGCTCATGTGGACAATCCTTTAGTAAGTCTGATGGTTCGCTTGTTCGGAAAACTGATGGTGCCAGATGCGCCTTTCAAAGAAAATTACTTTTTGAACGATGCCCGCCTGTTCAGAAAAAATCTGAATATGCCTTTAGTGTATGTTGGGGGTATTCTTTCCAAAGAAAATATTGAAGAAGTGTTGGCTGAAGGATTCGATGCCGTAGCCATTGCCCGCGCCCTCATTAAAGACACCGATTTTATTCTGAAATTATTAAAGGAAGAATTGCAGCGCTCCTCCTGCGACACTTGCAATTATTGCATAGCCGTAATGTATAACGGACCTTTCAGTTGTATTCAAAACGAAAAAAATACCGCGCTTGTCCACTGAATTAAAAAATGCTGTGGCGCTCATCACCGGAGGCTCATCGGGCATAGGACTTGCTCTTGCGCATACATTGGCTGAAAGAGGTTATTCGTTGCTGTTGGTGAGCAACCAACAAGATGCTTTGGAGCAATGCAAAACTTCTATTGAAAAACGCTACAGTGTAAACTGTCATATCTTCTTTTCCGATTTGTCGAAACCCGATGCCGCACAGAAAGTTTTTGATTTTACCCGCAAGCAAAATATTGAAGTTGAGGTATTGGTAAACAACGCGGGCATTTTGGTTTTTTCAGAAACTGTCGAAGCTCCGATAGAAAAAATCAATTCCATTCTTCATTTGCATGTGCATACTCCAACCCTGCTGTGCCGATTGTTGGGCAATGAAATGAAGCAAAGAAAACACGGATACATACTTAATGTTTCGTCCATTTCGGCAGTGATGCCTTATCCGGGCATTTCGATTTACGGACCTTCAAAAACTTACATGCGCTACTTCACTCGTGCCCTGCGCAGCGAAATGAAAATTTACGGAGTGCCGGTAAGTTGTCTGATTCCGGGAGCCACCGCCACTGCCTTGTATAATCCCGATAAAGTGAATTTGAAATTAGCCATGAAACTGGGCGTTATGCATTCGCCCGAAGTAGTTGCGCGGAAAGGCGTGCGCGCATTATTTAAAAACAAAGCCGAATGTATTCCGGGTTTGCTCAATAAAATTACGGTTGGGCTGCTGCCCGTGATTCCGAAAGGATTAATTTACCTGATTCACAAACACACCCATCTGTTAGAAAAGGGTAAATCGGGATTAGGCTGACGGGTGCTGCTGAATTAAAGAATCGGACGTTGAGTTTTTAATTTGCTCCTTTTTATATGGGCAGTGCAAACAGCCACTGTTGCAGCAATAGCCGCGTTTCAGATGGTAGGCTTCGGTAAACACCATCAACCCTTTTTCGTTGAAATAGTAATCCTTATCTTCTTTCAGGTCGGGTTTCACTTTCCGGTATAGTTGTAGGGAGTAATAGCTTTCAATTCTTCCTTTATTCTGTCTGAAATTTCGAGCGCATCAATAAATGAAGCAATGGAGGCAGCCGTTATTTTTTCATACTGACGGGTAAGGTCTTTGAGCTTTTCATAGGGCTTCGGAAAACCTTCTCTGCGCAAAACGGTTTGAATGGCTTCAGCCACAACCGCCCAGTTATCTTCAAGGTCGGCTTTAATTTTTTCTTCCTGAACCAATAACTTGTTTAAACCTTTCATAATGGATTCAAATGCAATAAGCCCATGCGACAAAGGCACTCCTATATTTCTCAAAACCGTTGAGTCTGTAAGGTCTCTTTGCAGGCGTGAAACGGGAAGTTTTTCTGAAAGATGAATCAATAAGGCATTGGCTAAACCAAGATTTCCTTCGGCATTTTCAAAATCAATCGGGTTTACCTTATGAGGCATGGCAGAGGAGCCTACTTCGTTCTTTTGAATTTTCTGTTTGAAATAGTCGAGAGAAACATAGGTCCAAATGTCGCGGCACAAATCCACGAGAATAATATTCATACGTTTAAGCGCATCGAAAATAGCAGCCATTTGGTCGTAGTGTTCAATTTGCGTGGTATGCTTCTGCCGTTCTATTTGCAATTGATTTTTCAAAAAAATATCGGCAAAAGTTTTCCAATTAATTTCAGGATACGCTACATAATGTGCATTGAAATTCCCGGTAGCCCCCCCAAATTTTCCGGTGTGCGGAATGTTTTGTAAGGAACGTAACTGCACTTCGAGCCGCTCAACAAACACCATCCACTCTTTACCCAAACGGGTAGGCGATGCCGGTTGTCCGTGTGTCCGTGCCAGCAGGGGAATATTTTCAAAATCGGCAGCTTGCGCTTTTAATAGGGCAATGAGTTTTTCAATTTTCGGAATATATTCATCCTCCAAAGCTTCTTTTAATGAAAGCGGAACGGCAGTATTGTTGATGTCCTGCGAAGTCAAGCCAAAATGTACAAATTCTGAAAATTCGGTTAATTGTAAGACTTCAAATTTTTCCTTAATAAAGTATTCCACTGCTTTTACATCGTGATTGGTGATGCGCTCAGTGTCTTTAATGGTTTGCGCATCTTCAAGCGAAAAATTTTTATAAATATGGCGAAGGACTTCAAACTTTTCCGAAGGAAAATTTTTCAACTGAGGTAATGGTATTTCACAAAGCGCAATGAAATATTCAATTTCCACACGCACTCTGTATTTAATCAATGCAAATTCAGAAAAATAAGACGCTAAGGTTTCGGTCTTCTTGCGGTACCTGCCGTCAACGGGCGAGAGTGCAGTGAGCGGTTCAAAATTCATTTAACAAGCCAATTGGTTGAGAACGCAAAGTTAAGGCGTATTGGCAATATATTGCTCTGCAATATCATTGATGCCGAAATAACTCCAGTGCAGTTTTGTGCAAATGGGTTCAGGCTATTTTTCTGAAAAATCTTTCTGCAAAAGTGAGGTGAGGTTTCATCAAATCGCGATTGGTGATGCATTCAATAAGGTCATCCAGCAGCAGCGATTCGGCATGCATGGCGTTTTTCTCCGCATCGGTTTTGAGCGTTTTCAGTTTTTCAATCAAATGATTTCTGTAGATGGCCTCTTGCAGAAATTGTTGTCTTTCGCGAGCTTGTTCCAGATTTCTCATAAGCCGAATTTTAAGTTTTTTCGCCAATGCAATGCACATGCCAAATAACGGAATTCGTTGAGCGAAAGGTATGTGCGATTATTTTTTTCTGAAAAATGGTATTTGTTATTCGGTAAAAATACATGGAGGCAATGCTTTTATTTACGCAATTAAGCATAAAGTTTACTTCAAAAGTCAGGATTCATCGGGTGTTCCAATTGCATAAAAGTTCTGTCAATTTCTTCACCTTTTAATTTTCTGATTTTTCTTTTACATTTTTGTTATCACTAATCAACCGCTGCATGTTCAGAATTTTACACCGTTTTTTAATATTTATTCTTCTTAGCATTTGCTTTTTTTCCTGCAAACAAAGTCCGCCTACCCGTCTCGAATTATTGACCGGAGATGGAAAGTCAATGTTTCGCAGCATTCAGTTCGATATGGATTTGGTAAGTGTGAAAAATAAAGAAACCGAATCATTAGTGAGTTCTGCAAAAGATTATCTGCGCTACGAAATCAGAGAGGTATTCAACAATACAAACGAATACATCGAAATAGAATATCTTTTCGATAAAGACCGCTTAGACCGCATTATGGTGTATCATGCACTTGAAAACAAAGAAGAAGTAGCTTCATTGCTGCATGATTTACATGCGCATTTTACCAACCGCTTCGGAAAAGGAATCAACAACGAATTTGGCTGGATGACCTGGGAATTTGAAGACAACAACGGTTTGCCCGGAGTTATAGAGATTATGATTAACGGCAACAGCAATCAGGGCGACCATGGAGTGGACATTGAAATGGTAAAATACTACAAAGACGACATCAGAAAACCGGTGTCGCTATACAACTGATGAGCAGAAAAAAAATAGTGGTATTGACAGGCGCGGGAATCAGCGCAGAAAGTGGTTTAAAAACTTTTCGCGATGCTGACGGACTTTGGGAGAACCAGAGCGTATATGATGTTGCCACTCCCGAAGCCTGGCAGCGCAACCCCGATTTGGTATTGGAATTTTACAATCAACGCAGGCGGCAATTGCTCGAAGTGCAGCCCAACAAAGGACACGAAGCATTGGTCGAACTTGAAAAATATTTCGATGTTCAAATCATTACTCAAAACGTTGACGATTTGCACGAGCGTGCCGGCTCTACCAATGTATTGCATCTTCATGGCGAACTGTTTAAAGTGCGCAGCACCCGCGAACCCTCGCTAATTTATGATTGGAAAAAAGACTTACGCAAAGGCGATTTGTGCGATTTGGGTGCGCAACTGCGCCCGCACATAGTCTGGTTTGGCGAAATGGTTCCTAATATCGAACCGGCTGCCGAAATCAGCCGAACGGCAGATATTTATTTAGTTGTGGGCACTTCGCTTGCGGTGTATCCTGCCGCAGGATTGATTAATTATGCCGAATATCATGTTCCGAAATATATTATAGACCCCGGCAAACCCGAAGTTTATGATGTGCCCAATGTTTATTTCATTCAGGAAAAAGCATCGGTAGGCGCTCCCTATCTGGCAGCAAAACTTATAGAAGATGAGCAATAATAAACTGACGAATGAACCTAATCCGTGGCAATTGAAAAGCAGCCAACTTATTTACGAAAATAAGTGGATTGCACTGCGCGAAGACCGTGTAGTTGACCCTAACGGAAACGATACCATATACGGAGTGCTGTCGCCCAAATCGCTCGCGGTGGGTGTTATTCCTTTAGATGAAAACAACAACACCTGGCTGGTGGGGCAGTTTCGTTATCCACTCAATGAATACAGTTGGGAAATAATAGAAGGCGGTTGTCCTATAGGGACCGATTTGCTCGATTCGGCTAAAAGAGAACTCAAGGAAGAAGCCGGATTGGAAGCTACCGAATGGAAACATTTTCTCACGCTGCATACTTCCAATTGCATTACCGATGAAACTGCCGAAGTGTATGTAGCCCGAAATATTACTATTGGCGAATCGCAACCTGATGAAGATGAAAAACTGCAAATACTCCAACTGCCTTTCGAGGAAGCTTATCAATATGTTTTGGAAGGAAAAATTACCGATGGCATTTCGGTAGCGGCTATTTTGAAATTGAAAGTGATGCTTATGAAAGGAGATATTTAATGAGCCTTAATTATATTCGGCTAAGTTCTAATTAATACAGCATTTAGTTTAAAGAGTTGATAAAGGTTGTAAGCCATTCCTGATGTTGCTATAGCGTAGAACCATTGTCTGGATTGGTTTATAGATTCGTTCATTTTTCTGCCATAAGCATACCAATTTAGATAGTTTTGCAGGTATTTACTGCTGACTCCATTGAACCGGGTCAGAAAGTCTCTTAACTGCTTGTGCGTGTTGTTTACTTTTTGCAGATGAATCGTTTTATCTGATGGATTGACATGGTCTTTGGCATTTACGGTTTTGTGTTTGATGCCTGCTTTTGTTTTAATGAACTTCTTGTAAGACGGATGCTCGTCTGTTATCAGGGTAGCACCTTTGTCCATCTTCTTTCCAATGGCTGTTTTAATTTGTTTACCCGTAAGTCTTTTGCTTTTCACTGCTCTGAGGTATTTGCTGCCATCCCTGTCAACTGCTGTTACGACCTGAACGGTGGTTACGTTTCTTTTTCCTCCATCATTTCTTTTAAAATCGCTTCCCCTCTTTCTTGGTTTTCTTTTCAGATTCCGTTCGCCTTTGTTGCTCAATGCCAACTCCATTTCATCACATTCCACTACCGTTCCCAGTTTCTCAGGCACTTGCTCGTTTAGCACGCTTAGTATTTTATGCCGCCAGTTAAAGCTGGTTTGTATACTGATACCTACTTCTTTCGCTGTCTTTTTGATGCTCATCCCTTGCTGCATACATTGCAAGTAGTGTTGCCATTTTTCTTTCTTCTTTATATCCCATAAAGGCGTACCGGTTGTAGCGCTATACCATTTATTACACTCTTTACATTGATACATCTGAACATCGTTCTGTTTGCCCCGCTTATATACATTCGCACTATTACAGTATGGACATTCTTTACGATGGGAAGAGTCGGCTAATTCTGTCTGAACTTCTTTCAAAACAGATATGCCTCCTTCTCTCAATATCAACAACTGCGTTAATAATGATTGCTGCTCGGATGCACTTAGCTGCTTGAACTTCTCTATTATTGCTTTATTGTCTTTCATGCAGCTAAGTTAATAAACATTGCTGTCTTATATAGAACTAAGCCATTATGTCTTAATAATTGAAATCCCAAAGTCAAAAACCTAATCTCAAATAGGCTTTACGTGTTCAATATTTTAATAATAAAAATGTGAATACGTATTATCTCAAAATTGTTACTGAACCTTTAAATTCGGCTTGTTTATTATCGTAGCTCACTAGTTTAATATGGTATACATACACATCAGGGTTGCATAATTTTCCTTTGTAAGTGCCATCCCAATATTCAGTAGGGTTATCTGTTTCAAAAACCTTTTCTCCCCAACGATTAAAAATAAATATGTAGGCTTGTTTTACACCAATTAAATGATACTGAAATACATCATTGTTACCATCGCCATTGGGTGTAAATGCATTCGGAATATAAATGGCATAATCTTCTACTACGGTAATGTTTCCATAAGTAACACAATTGCTGCAACCATCGGCAGTATAGGCACAAAGCGTAACAGTATAGCTTCCCGGCAGTTCATATTTGTGAGTTATATTTTGCGTATTGAAAGTTTCCAGACTGTCGCCATCACCAAAGTCCCAAACATAGCGGCTTCCGTTTAATGTGTTATTAATAAAAGTAAAATCGGCTTGTGAAACCATAACGGTTCTGGTTAGTTCAGGTTCGCTGCTGAAAGCGGCTAGCGGAGTAGGCAATACATTTACCACCACAGGCGTGCGCTGCGATGAAGGGCAATTGCCCAATTGTGCCGAAGCATAAAACGTAGTAGTGACAAATAATTCAGCAGTAATAAAGTTAGCCTCGCTGCTTAATACAGTGCCCTGTGAAATATCATCATGCCATTGAATAGTGGCACCACTATCGGCAGCCGTAGCAGTTAAGATAGTAGTGTTTCCACTGCAAACTGTAACATCAGCAGCAACAGGTGCTGCAGGCGTGGGCAATACAGTAACTACCACTTCAACAGTGTTTGTGGGCGGGCAGCCGGCTGCTTCAGCCTGAACAAAATAACTGGTGTTGGTGGTCAATGCCGGAGTAGTAAAATCATTTCCGCTGAACAATAAATTACCGCCTGTAGTAGCATCATACCAGTTGATAATTGCCCCTGCGGAAGAAGTGGCATTTAGTGTAGCTGTTTCGCCTTCGCAAATAGTTACATTGTTTACGGTTGGTAATAATGGCGGTTGGTTTACGGTTACTGCAACAGCAGTGCGTGCTGATGGGCAATTGCCTAAAACAGCCGCAACATAATAAGTAGTAGTAGCGGTTAATGCAATTGTAGTAAAGCTTGCGTTGTTTTGAATCACGGCTCCGCCAGCCGCATCAGCAAACCACTCAAAACTTACTCCGGTTGGGGCTGTGGCATTTAGTGTAGCCGTTTCGCCACTGCATATAGTTGCATTTTCAACTGTTGGCTCATTAGGAGTAGGTTCAACATTTACTGCTACAGGTGTTCTTGCTGAAGGCGGACAACCGACCGTTTCAGAAGCCACATAAAACGTGGTGGTATTATTTAAAGGTTGTGTGGTAAAAGTATTGCCTGAACTTAAAATGCTTCCTCCGCTTGGTGTACTGAACCATAAAAAAGTAACTCCTGTCGGAGTAGTTGCAGTGAGTGTTGCTGTTTGTCCGCTGCAAATAGTTATATCTGCTGCCGTGGGTATAGCAGGTGGAGTATTTACCGTTACCAATACAGCAGTTCTTGCCGAAGTGCAACCATTAAATGCTTCTACATAATAAGTGGTATTGGTATTCAGAACGGGTGTGGTAAATGAGTTACCGGTTTGTAATAAATTGCCTGCATTAGGCGCATCATACCAATTAAAGGTTGCACCTGAAGGAGCAGTAGCATTCAGTGTTGCGGTTTCGCCTACACAAATACTCACAGCCGCAACGGTAGGCTGAACAGGAGGTTGATTAACTGTTACCGTTACAGCAGTTCTTGTGGAAGTGCAATTGCCATTGTTGGCATCTACATAATAAGTGGTGTTGGCTGTTAATGCGGGCGTTGTATAGCTTGCACTGTTTAGCAAAGAAATACCGCCTGTTGCAGCAGCATACCAGTTGAAAGTTACATTGGCAGGGGCTGTGGCGTTAAGCGTGGTGGTTTGTCCACTGCAAATGGTAGTGCCCGCTGCTGTTGGGGCAGCCGGTGTTGGGTTTACGGTAACGGTTACACTTGTTCGTGTTGTCGAATTACAACTGCCTACTTGCGCTTCCACATAGTAGGTGGTGTTATTATTTAAAGTGGGTGTAGTAAATGGATTTCCGGTAAAAACAGACGTGCCGCCTGTGGCAGTAGTAAACCATACAAAAGTTACACCCGATGTTGCGGTGGCGTTGAGTGTAACTGTTTGTCCGGCACATATCGTAGCGCCATTTACGGTGGGCGCAGCCGGAGGGGCAACTACTGTGACCGTTACCGGCACACGGGCCGATGGACATCCATTCACAAAATTCTGTACATAATACGTTGTGTTTGCATTCAACAGAGGAATAGTGTAATTAAAGCCTGTAAAAATTGGCGTGGTGGCAATCGGTGCATTATACCAATTTACAGTGCCCGAACTTAAATTGGAATTTAACGTAGCGGTTGTACCTGCACAAATTTGAGTGTTGGTAGGTGTTGGGTCGGGTGCTGTAATCACTTGTACAAAAACCTGCGTACGCGGTGATGGGCAACCGTTTTCTACGCGCTCAACAAAGTAAGATGTTGAGTTTTGTAAGGGCGGTGAAGTAAACGTAGTACCCGTTCCTAAAATAGTAGTGCTGGTAGCTGTGGCGTACCAATTGAAGGTAGTGCCTGCTGAGGTAACCTGAAAAGTAGCCACGCTGTCTCTACAAACTCCTGGTGTTAATGTACTTGCATTAGGCGCAGCCGGAGATAGGTTAACGGTAACGCTTACTGTGCCCATTGAGCCTGGGCATCCGTTAGCTGTTACAGTTACACCATATGTGCCCGATGCACTCACTCCTGCATTATTTATATTTGGATTAGGCAATGATGAGGTAAACCCATTAGGGCCGCTCCATAAATAAGTTGCTCCAGAAACAGGGGTAATATTAAGTGTTAAATTTTGTCCAGCACATAAAGGCGCATTAGTGGTTGGTGTTAAAGTTCCCGGTGGCGGGCAATCGCGAAACTTTACTAAAAAAGCATCTGTCAAATTTCCTGCAAACGTAGTTTGATGTGCGCCCGATGTTGCAATATCAGTAGTTGAATTTGTTTGACCACAAATGTAAATCGCTCCTGAGGGTTGATGCACCGTAACATTCCATGCTTTATCATCGTTACCGTTGCCCCCATAATAAGTGCCCCATAATTTTTGTCCATTGCCGTCAAAAGCAGCCAAGAAGGCATCGCCACCATTATTTAATGCAGTTTGATGAGCACCAGTTGTGGCCATGATGCCTGCTGTTCTCGTTTCGCCTACAAAATATACGTTTCCTTGTGCATCAATAGCCGCACTATAGGCGGCATCTACCCCACTTCCACCGTAATAAGTACACCATTGCAACGCACCTGATGCATTCCACTTAGCAAGTATGGCATCTGTATTTCCTGCCATGGTAGTTTGGTAAGCCCCGGGAGTGGCTATGCCGGTTGTAGATAAACTAGCCGCTGCCATATAAACATTTCCGGAAGCGTCTATTGCCGGTTTTGCATCTCCTTCCCACTGGTAATCAGGCCCCGGTCCTCCCAAGTAGGTAGACCACAAACGACCTCCGTTACTATTAAATTTGGCAATAAATAAATCCCTATTATTTCCTCCATAAACAGTTTGTGATGCCCCGGCTGATGCAATACCTGTGGTGGAACTGGTCCAAGCGGTAAGATAAACATTGCCAGATGCATCAGTATTACATCCTGCACCTTGCTCAGCATCTGTACCTCCAAAAACTGTGCACCAAAGCCTAGTGCCATTTGTGTTGAATTTCGCTAAAAAAGCATCTGTGCCGCCTGCTCCCGTTTGTTGATGAGTGCCGGGGGTGCCAAAATTTACGGACGGACCACATGTTCCCGACATATAAACATTGCCGCTGTTATCAACTGTTACCGACCTTCCCTGCTCTCCATATTCTTTTCCAAAATAAGTGCCCCATTGGCGCACTCCTGCTGCATTAAACTTTACCAAATAAGCATCAAAGCTGATATCTTTAATGGTTTGGTGCGCCCCTGGTGTAGCAATATTATTGTTAGTGGAATTTGAAGAACCTGCTAAGAATACATTTCCATTGGCATCGGCCGCACATGAACTGCCTGCTTCTTCACCATTACCTCCATAAAAAGTACCCCATTGGCGAATACCATTTTCATTAAACTTCATTAAAAAAGCTGTACTTGTACTCTGAAATGTAGTTTGATGTGCACCGGCAGAAACTATATTAGAAAGCAAAGTGCTTCCCAAAGAATATTCTAATGATCCTGCCATAAAGACATTGCCTGTTGGATCTGTGCTAGAAGAAAAACCGAAGTCAAACCCGAAATTGTCAAAGATTTGAGTTCCGGCATAAGTACCCCAAACCCGAACGGGTGGGTCTATGCGCAGTGGTTTGCTTTGGTCATAAAGTCCGGTTACATCAAAGCGAACCGTTTGTCCTTCAACAATCCAGCTGCCCGCAATCTTTCTTTCGTCTTGATAAATGGCTAATGCTCCTTCAATAATATTTCCAAAAGGCGTTTTGATGATGAGCTCTTGTTTGACGTTTACTGAAATTTCCGCACCTTTTATCTCTAAGGCTATTTGACGATAATCTGCATTAGGTTGAACCAAGAAATCATACTCTAAATCACCGTCATTACTAGCATAGAACTTTAAGTCAATTCCTTTGTAAATGTTTTTGTAGGTAACTGATGTGTAGCTTTTTACAAATAAGGCAGGTTCAACTCCTTCAGGTACATTGTAATAATTATTATAGCCTTCAAGCGCATCTCCTTTTTCAATTTTAGCGTTTTTGTTAACGCCTTTCCAGTTTACATCAACTCTATAAATAGACACTAAATCGGGTACTAGTTTTGGTTCTTCACTTTCAAAAACTGAGGCTTGATTGCTTTTTTTCCAGCTATCTATTCGGGTTAGTTGATAATACAAACCATCATTTTTTAAGTAAAAACCAAGATTGTTTGTTATGCCACTAAAAAGCACATCCTGTCTTGGCTGAAATTTTTGATCGCGCACCTGCCCTTTGTTCTCGGTAAATATTAGTTTATTCTTATTTGATTCTAAATAATTATTTTTTGTGTTAGCAGACAGGAATGGAACAGTGAAAAAACATATAAGATAAAATAAAACTCTAAAGAGCAGCATATCAATGGAATATTTGTTTCCAAAGATAGTTTCGATACTTGTCAATCTAAATTAAAACAATGCAATATTAGGTAGGGTAATATTCGTATTTATTTGCTACCTATGCCTTCTCTCAATCTCCTTTTTAAGCATCATTAATTCACGACTTACCTGCCCGCCTACTGAACTGTTTTCTTGTGCTCTTCTTAGCAAATAAGGAATAACATCTTTCACCGGCCCGTAAGGAATTAATTTCAGTGCATTATAACCTGCTGCTGCTAAGTTGAAAGTAAGATTTTCGCCCATGCCATATAACTGCCCAAAAGTAATATGAGCATGGTTTCGCGGAATGCCTTTTTCATCTATTCCCAGTTGTTCCAAGTCTTCCCGCATAGCCTTGCGCACTGCCGGGGCGACTTGGAACGTTCAACCCGGATTATGCATTAGAATAGCTGAATGGAGGACTTAGGTTCTGAATTTGGG
>CAZFFP010000058.1:0-23867 GCA_964518215.1 uncultured Chitinophagaceae bacterium | reverse complement strand
TTTTTTGATGAAACCCTGCTATTTTATTTTTGTGGACGTGCCTAATGGCGGTTATAAAAAAATTGAAGAAAAGAGAATTTTTAAAAGTAATTTTTACTCACTTTTTATTTTGTTATTCAATAGTGCTCGTGAATATTTCGTGTTCCTTTGGCAGAAGAGATGTAAGCTCTTCCCCATTTTTCATAGGGATGTGCTTTCATCCATGTCTGGATTCAATTTACTTTTTCTTTGTTTGGTAATATATTCTAACCTTTAATTTTCGATCTGAAATCTGCATCTTTAAAAACACCAACGATAGGGAAATCTGTTACTCGCTAATCATGCCGGCTTTTTTTCGCTTATAAAAATCACCAATCAGAAAATAATACCACGCCACTCCAATCACATAAAGTGAAGCCGTGATGAGAAATACATTTACATAGCTCAAACCATAGCTCCTGAGCCACCCGAACAAAAGTGAGCTGATGAACCAACTGCCCGACCAAATAGAAGCATTCAAAGCGCTGACGATTTCACGATTGCGTTTACCCACATAATACATGGTTAGTTCCGAAGTCATAGGTCCGGCTACATTCATCAGCGGTTGACGAATGGTGAAGAAAACTACTGCCAACGGCAACGCAAACCACAACGCTGCATAATATTCTGTAGTTGCCATAAGAATAAGAAACACAATAGAAAGGGACTGAACAAAAGTGATGGCGGTATAATATCCCGTGCGTCTTTTTATTTCCGGAATAATCATCGAACCGAAAGCCACCAGCAGATAACTTACCGAGCCGATGGCAGAAAAAGTAGTAGCATTCATGCCATGCACATTCATAAAAAACAAATTGATGAATGGAATAGTAAACCCCGCTCCCACTGCTATAATTAATGTGGGCATGGCAACCCGAAAAATCAATTTCCAATCGTAGTTTTCTTTAATGGAAAGGATGGGTGTTTTTTCAGAAACATTTTCAACTACTTTAATTCTGCTCACAAAATAGATGCTTACAAAGCCAGTGAATGCAAACAAAATAAGCAGATTGCGCTCGTTGAAAATGCCGGGAAAAGCTTTACTGAAAACATAGCACACCAATCCGCAGATAAAAGTAGCCAGACTCCAGGTGATGAAATAAGAAGCAATGGCTTCCGAGTGGCGCTCCTCTTTTCCGTTGAGTAAAATGAAAGGCAAGCCCGGAATCTGAAACAAAGCGAAACTGATACTCCACGCAAAAAAGCAGAACTTCAGCAATGCATTGTTCTGAATGCCGATGGCATAAATACTCAGCAAACCTATAAGCGGAACCAAAATGGAAGAAGCCATGAAAAACGGTTTCAGCCTGCGCCCTCTGATATACATGCCAAACGGCAGCGAAAACAACATGAGCGCCAAAAAGCGAAACGACACAAGTCCGGCAATTTCGTAATCGGCATAGCCATTGTCTGACATGTAAAAATTGAGTAAAAGAAAAAATACGGCATTTACCAATTGCAGAAAAAACTCCGCCACCAGCATATTCAAAATATGCGGCTCAATATCACGGTAAGCATTGAATATTTTTATCAAAGTGGCAAACGTATCATATTCAATAGAAATAGAAAGTTGGTAAAGTTATGGGTTTATGAAAAATGACTTTTACTGTGAATATTCATGAAGTCTAAAATTTTGTGGAATTTGAAATAACATGGAAATATCAATCGGCATCTTCCATATAATAATTGTTTGCGGCTCACTAGAAATTACCGACTGATGCTTTTCGTTTTATACGCAACATTCATAAAGAACACTTTACCATATTAAAGAATAAGAAAAAGTAAATAAGTTGAAACCGTGGAGTATTTTCGAGAAATGTTTTCAGCAAAAAAGGCTGCTTCACCTATACATTCCACCGCAAACACTCAATACCTGACCCGATATATATTCAGACATATCTGATGCTAAAAACAATGCGGCTTTAGCTATGTCTTCAGGTTGTCCCATGCGTTTCAAAGGAACGTTTTTCAGCAATATATCTTTTTGTTCGGCTGTTAATTTTTCGGTCATATCGGTAGCGATATAGCCGGGCGAAAGGGCATTGCAACGCACTTTTCTCGAACCCAGTTCTGCCGCCAACGACTTGGTAAACCCTACAATTCCTGCTTTAGATGCCGCATAATTTGCTTGCCCTGCATTGCCCGAAAGTCCGACTATTGAAGTAAGATTAATGATGGAACCGCTTCTTTGTAACAACATTTCTTTGGCAACGGGTTTCGACAAATTGAACACCGATTTTAAATTGCTTTGCAATACCTCATCCCATTGATCTTCGCTCATGCGCAGCAAGAGGTTGTCGCGGGTAATTCCGGCATTGTTCACCAATACATTTATTTTGCCGAATTCGGTAATTACATCAGCCACTAATTTTTCGGCAGCCGCATAATCGGCTGCGTCAGAGCGGTATGCTTTGGCTTTTATGCCCAACGCTTTCAATTGAGATTCGAGCGCCAATGCTTTTTCTTCAGAATGGAGATAAGTGAAAGCAATATCGGCTCCGTTTTGAGCAAACAACTCGGCAATGGCTTTGCCTATGCCCCGTGAGCCTCCGGTGATTAGGGCGAGTTTACCTTTTAACAATTCCATAGCTATTGAATATGGTAATGATACAATGCTTCAAAGTTATCGGAATATTTGAATTCGATTTTCAACATATCAAATTCCAAACTCTACCTGAAACAAAGTGCCCCAATTATTCAATGGATTTGAAGTGGAAAAATTACCGCCCTTCACCATATACAATAGATTCCACTGAATTTTTACACGGTGGTTATTGAAATATTTTGTAGCGCCCGCTTCAATAATTTCTGATTTTAATTCATACAGCTTCGTTTCGTTAATTGGTCTTAATTGCGAATAGCGCGCGGCTACTTCATAATTTCTTTTAAAAAGATACGATAACTGATAAAGATTGCCCCAGCCTTCGTAAACATAGCGCAGGTCTCCGTTCGAATTAAAGGTTAAAGCGTTGTCGGTAGTGCGGCTGATAAATTCGGAATAAAAAGCCCATCCTCTGTATTTAAAAACCAAATCGGCAATTACAGAAGATAGATTTCTGTCTTCATACAATTCCTTTCCCAACTGCCCGGCAGTTCTTTTGGCTTTATGATTGAAACTGTATCCACCGGCAATAGAAAGTTTAGGTTTGGGTTCGCGCTCTAAATCGCCTTCAGAAAAATCGCCATCGTTTTTGAATTTACCGAAAGGCAGAATTTCGGCACGTGCAGTATATGCCAATCCATTATCGGTAAAATTCACGCTTCGTCCTTCGCCTGTTGTAACGGCTCCTTTAAGATTAAAAGTGGCTTTGCCAATTTCTTCGGAATAATAAAGTTTAATGCCGAAATCGCGGTCAATATTAAAAGTAGCGTTCACCTGCGAACGGTCGGCAAATTGCAATTGCCCCGAAGAATTTACCCGCTGACGATTGCCCGGCAATTTGTTTTGCCCGAAGGCTACATAAAATTTAGGAGAAACCTGATAGAACAAAACGGCATCGCGCACAATATTTACATATCCGGTGTTTTCAAAATCGGTATCGCCCCGCGCAAATGACAGTTGTATGCTGTAAGACAATTTTTGGGTGAGTATAAACCCGTCAATTCTCATGCGAAGCCTCCTTACTCTTGCTTCAATTTGATTGATATGCAGGTCTTCAGCCGATTGTGTAAACAAACCTAAACGATTCTGCATTCTGAAACGGAAATTGATGTAAAAAGACGAATCTTTAGTGGCGAACTGAAGTCCTTTGAATTGATAAATCATAGCACGCTCGTCAGATTCTGTCTGGGCTGACAGAGAGGAAAGAAAGCCTGCTGACAGCATCAACAAGACAGAACAAAAAAGTGCTTTCAAGAAATTCAAATTTTGTTAAGAAAGCGCAAAGTTAACTTTCCTTATACATTTGCAATAAAACAGTGAAATGAATCCATAGTTTGGGCATCAATTGCTGCTCGCATAAATTCTATACTTAGCAAGTCCCTTTTTATGCAGAAAATGTTTCATGCTGGTATTTAACACTCCCAAGCCATAAGTAACACTTCTGCTGAAATTAATGGATGATGCTTCATCGAAATACTTGGTAGGACAGGTGATTTCAGCAATTTGAAAGCCCGCCATAAAAATTTGTGAAAGCATTTGATTATCGAAAACAAAATCGTCAGAATTGGCTTCGATATTTATTTTAGAAAAAATTTCTTTTGAAAAAGCTCTGTAGCCTGTATGATACTCAGAAAGTTTCTCGCCAATAATCAAATTCTGACTCAAAGTGAGTACACGATTGAAAACATATTTGTAAAAAGGCATGCCTCCTTTTAAAGCGCCTCCACCAAGAATTCTTGAGCCTAACACCACCGGATACAATTCATTGGCAATAACAGACGACATAGCCTCAATAAGCTTTGGTGTGTATTGATAGTCGGGGTGCAGCATAATAATTATGTCGCCACCAATTTCCAATGCTTTTTTATAGCACGATTTCTGATTGCCCCCATATCCTTTATTTTTATCGTGCCTGATAATATGCTTAATGCCTATTTTCTTTCCTACTTCAACAGTATTATCCTTACTGTTATCATCTACAAGCACTACATCATCAACTATATTAAATGGAATTTCGTTGTATGTTTTTTCGAGCGTAAGCGCTGCATTGTATGCAGGCAACACCACCACTATTTTTTTTCCTTTCAGCATAAAAATTAAATGTTCGGCAAAAATAGAAATATATCTGTTTGAAACTGACGGAAAGAATTCAGCTATGATAAAAGCACTACTTCTTCATCAACTTCCTCGTATAAACCTTGCCATTGATATGCAGTTGCAGCATATACATGCCTGCCTGTAAATTATCGAGCGGAACGGTTAGGTCGCATTTGGAATGAAAAGGAGTGGCGTAAAGCTTTTTCCCGTTTAGGTCATACAGTTCTAAATGATGCTCCATATCGCAGGGAACATTTTTCACCAACACATTCACCTGATTGGTAGCCGGATTGGGGTATAGAAAGGTTTTAATTTCGGGGAGAGATTTTTCATCAATTCCCACAAAACAAACAAATGCATAATTGTAATCATCAGGGCTTTGCGATATGGCATAAACAGTATTGGTGTCAATTTGAAAATTATTGTTGATACGGGCTAAATATCTTCCATTGCTATCGGTATATTCTAATACGCCAGAATTATAATTGCCCATAAAAAATGTTGGTGAAGGGTAAACTTTTTTTCCTTCAAGCAACAAAGTTTTAGTTGATGTATTAACTCCTGTATGTGTGTTAAATACTTTTGCTTTTATCTGTTGATTTTCTTCCACTAATACTAAGAACGAATCGGCTTCAAAACCCCATAATGGAAACCATGATGATGCACTGATAATTTCATCAAAACTGCCTAATGAGTTACTTGTAAAGGTTTGTGATGCCTGGAAATAATCTATTACAGATAGGTCATTGCCATTTTTCACTACCATGAATACTTTGTAGTCAACAGCATCTATATGTAAAATTTCACCCTGAAAACTGGGAATTACAAAATGATGTTGAATACTGAATGAATTAATATTCAATATGTAGCCATGCAGATTGCCTTGAGCATCGAGACCCGCAAAATTCACCATGCTTTCGTAATAAGAGTTTTTACTCGATTTTATAAAAGTTTTAACGGGTAAGTTCACTGTGTCAATTACTTCCAGCGAATTTGCCAGATTTAAAATCACCCTCACAAGCTGCGTGCTGTCGGCAACCTTTCTCAAAACCGTCATACTACTGGTATTTCCCCCTATCAAACGAATCATTTCAGAAATATGCAACCCTGAATAGAGGTGAAGATTAACAGAATTATTTGAGAACGAAAAATTTTTGCAATACAATGTATCATCTCCTGCATAGCATATTTCAGAGACGTTTCCAAGAAATCCAACCAAGCCTTTTATGTCAGAAACATTTGCTGCCGTATCAATTGTTTGAAATTGATATCCATTTACAGATCCACTTAAATATGCAGGCTCTTGAGCATTGGCAGAAAAAGCAAACAGCAAGTCCTGATAACATACATTCATCATCTTAAACGCCAACTCATTTCCCTCAACTTCAATGGCATCATTGGGTGCAAGGGATTGAACATTGGAGTTGTTTGAAAAATTCTGTGCTGATACATTCGCTAAGTGAAACATCAGCAAGGCAATAAAAAGGTATTTTCTCATAATTGCAGATTTAATGTATAGAATGTTGCTGCAATTTATTCATTCCGAAACACAAAAAAGCACATCGGTATTTGTTTGACAAATTTCTTGCAATTGCTATTTCATGTCTTCCTGATAATTATTCCACACAAAATCCCAATTCACTACGTTCCAAAAATCGTTGATGTAATCGGCTCTGCGGTTTTGATGTTTCAGGTAGTAGGCATGTTCCCACACATCAAGTCCCAAAATGGGCTTCAGGCGGTGAGGGACAATATCAATCAACGGATTATCCTGATTGGGAGTGGTAATGATTTCCAAATCGTTTTGCTTATTTACGCCCAGCCAAACCCAACCCGAACCAAACACACTCATGGCGGCTGTTTGAAACTTGCTTTTCAATTTGTCCAAATCGCCATAGTATTTGGCTATAACAGGATTTAGTTGCGCGTTCATTTTCGACTTTTCGGCAGGAATGAGCATTTTCCAGAAAAAATCATGATTCCAATGCCCACCGCCATTGTTGCGCACAGCATTCTGAAGGTCTTTTGGCAATTGTGAAATACTGTTGAGCAGTTCGTTGAGTGTTTTTTTCTTCCATTCAGGAAAATCTTCCAGCGCCTTATTCAAATTGTTCACATAGCCTTGATGATGCTTTCCGTGATGCACTTTCATGGTGGCAGTATCAATAAAAGGTTCTAAAGCACTGTAATCGTAGGGCAAATCGGGCAATGTAAAACCTAAAGGTTCTTTATTAAATACTGAAGCCGAAGCCATATTTGAAAAGGCTGCGCTTCCAATGGTTAACAGTGCGCCTTTCTTCAGAAAATCTCTTCTTGAATTTTTTTTCATGATAAATGTTTTTGAGTGAAGTATTAAAACAACGACAGATAACTTTGTTGTGTTTTCAGTTCCCGAATTTATGCAATTAAAAAAAGAATGAACTCCTCTCCCACATCTTCGCTCACCAAACTCGAAGTTACGGGCATGACCTGTTCGGGTTGTGCTCAAACCGTTTCGGGGTATTTAGAAAAACAGGGTCTGCAACAAATCGCGGTAAACTTTGCCACCAACGAAGTGGTATTCGAAACTATCGAACCCGAAAAACTTCAAACCATCAAAAAAGGCATTCACAAATTAGGCTATAATGTTGTGGATGGCGAAGGCGGAAATTCAAAAAATATTACCATTGAAAAGTTGCTGATTGCTTCAGCCATATTCAATGTGCCTTTGCTGTTGCACATGTTTGTGCATTGGCATCCGCTGCACGAGCCTTTGGTGCAGTTGGCGCTTTGTATGCCCTCCATTATCATTGGTTGGTATTACTTCGGAAGAGGGGCTTTGGCTTCCATTCGTGTGGGTGCGCCCAATATGGATGTATTAATTTTATTAGGCTCTTCGGCAGCATTCTTTTACAGCCTCACTGGAACAATTTTTGGTCTGGGTGCCGATTATATTTATTTCGAAACCACCTCCACCATCATTACGCTGGTATTGCTTGGAAATTTTATTGAAAAGAAAACAGTGAAGCAAACCACCTTCGCCATCGAAAAACTCTCAAAACTGAAACCCGACAAAGCCACTTTAGTGATTGATGTGGGCGGCTTTGAAATGTTAGACCGAGTGGATGCAGAAAAAATAAAAATTGCCGACATTATCAAAATTAATACAGGCGACCGTGTGCCCTTGGATGGCGTAGTAACGGATGGCGTAGTAACGGATGGCGTGGGCTTTACCGATGAATCTATGATTACGGGCGAAAGCGTTCCGGTGGAAAAGCAAAAAGGCGATAGTGTTACTTCCGGAACCCTTCTGCTGCAAGGCTCACTGAAAGTTTCAGTTACCGCTATCGGCAACAACACTTACCTTTCGCACCTTATTGATTTGGTAAAAAACGCACATGCGCAAAAACCATCTATTCAACGCTTTGCCGACCGGGTGAGTAATGTGTTTGTTCCGGTGGTCATCGGCATCAGTATCGTTACTTTTCTTATTACTTATTTTATTTTGGAAACTACAGCCGCACGTGCATTGCTCAACAGTGTAGCGGTGTTGGTAATTGCCTGCCCTTGTGCTATGGGGCTTGCCACTCCGGCTGCCGTTATGGTGGGCTTGGGCAGAGTGGCGGGCAGAGGCATTATGATTAAAGGTGCAAAAACTGTTGAGCAACTCTCCACCATTGAAAATTTTGTGTTCGACAAAACCGGAACCCTCACCACCGGAAAGTTTCGCATTCATTCGCTGGAAATTTTTCATTCGGAAGAAAAACAAGTGCGCTCCATCATAGCCGCTTTGGAACAATACTCCTCCCACCCTATTGCCGTTTCATTGCTTCAGGAACTGAAAGATGCCGCACCCATCACGCTTCAAAATGCTGAAGAAATAAAGGGTTTGGGCGTGAAAGGGACCGATGCCGATGGAAACGAATATTTTATCGGCTCTCAAAAACTGCTTGCTGAAAAAAATATTTCGACAGAAAAAAATACCGACCTCTATTTGCTGAAAAACAACTCCATTAGTGCCCAACTCGATATTGCCGATGAAATAAAACCCGATGCTGCTGAAACCATCGCTTTTCTAAAATCGAAAAACAAAAAAGTGTTCATGCTGAGTGGCGACAGCCGAAAAAAATGTGAGCAAGTGGCGAAGCAATTAGGCATTGAAACCGTTTATGCCGAAGTAACCCCCGAAAAAAAACTCGAAGTGATTGAAAAACTCTCCGCTCAATCGCCCACAGCTATGATTGGCGATGGCATCAACGATGCGCCCGCTTTGGCAAAAGCCACCATTGGCATTTCGCTCAGCGATGCTTCAGAAGCAGCTATTGACAGTGCGCAGGTTATTTTATTGAAAGGCAATTTGAAAGCGTTGAAAGAAGCCCTGCTCATCAGTCAATTCACTTTTGCTACCATAAAACAAAATTTGTTTTGGGCGCTTTCTTACAATCTTATAGCCATACCCATTGCCGCAGCAGGATTTCTCAATCCAATGGTAGCAGCGCTATCTATGGCATTTTCTGATATTGTTGTGATTGGAAATTCTCTACTGCTGAAATTCAAAAAGCTGAAATAAATTTTTATGAACAAAAAGACCTTAGTGATTGGAGTGTCGGAACATCGTCACCGCTATGCTTATGAAGCGGTGGGCAGTTTGTTGCGGCAGGGGCACGAAGTGGTTGCATTGGGTTTGCATCAAGGAAATATTCACGGAATTGAAATTGAAACAGAAAAGAAGCAGTATGAAAACATTCATACCATCACGCTTTACATTAACAGACAAATTCAACAGGAACAATATCACGATTATATTTTGCAACTGAAACCGAAACGCATCATTTTCAATCCGGGCGCTGAAAACCCAACACTTGCAAAACTCGCACAAGAGCAAGGTATTGAAACCGAAAATGCCTGCACTTTGGTTTTGCTTTCTTCGGGGCAATATTGAGTAACTCAATGATTTTTTTTTTGCAACTGTATTCCTGAAAATGGTATGTGCTCATTTAAGGGGCTATTCTAATTTCGGATTCCGGATAATCACTAAGGAGAATAATTTATTTGAGATTGCTTCCATGCAGAATATAATGAACAATAAACCTATTTGATTGAGTGGAAAAAGACACAACCCAATTATCAAATATACAATTTACAGTAGTTTAACCCTCACGCAGGTTTTTATCGTTAACTTTGCGCTCTTTTTCACATTTAACGAAAAAATTTAACCAATCACTTTTTCATACAAATAAAATGCAAGTCAGAAACATCGCCATCATTGCCCACGTTGACCACGGCAAAACCACATTAGTTGACAAAATCATTCATGCCTGTAAGGTTTTTCAGGACCATGAAGACAAAGGCGAACTCATATTAGACAACAACGAATTGGAGCGTGAGCGTGGCATCACCATTACTTCTAAAAACGTGTCGGTGCGATATAAAGATGTCAAAATCAATATTATTGATACTCCCGGTCACGCAGATTTTGGAGGCGAAGTAGAGCGCGTGCTCAACATGGCAGATGGCGCTTTGGTGCTGGTAGATGCTTTTGAAGGTCCTATGCCGCAAACCCGCTATGTGCTTTCTAAAGCGCTGGCTTTGGGCTTAAAGCCTTTGGTAGTAATCAACAAAGTAGATAAAGAAAACTGCCGCCCCGATGAAGTGCAGGAAGCCATGTTTGAACTCATGTTCAACCTCGATGCCACAGACGAGCAGTTGGATTTCCCTACGGTTTACGGCTCCGCCAAATTCGGTTGGATGAGTAATGATTACAAAGAAAAAACCACCGATATTTTCGCGCTGTTAGATATGATTCTCGAACATGTTCCGGTTCCGCCCTTGGTAGAAGGAACGGTGCAAATGCAAATCACTTCTTTGGATTATTCTTCCTACATAGGAAGAATTGCCATTGGCAGAGTAGCTCGCGGCACGGTGAAAGCCAATGCGCCTATTTCGCTGGTGAAACGTGACGGAAAAATTATTAAAAGCAGAATTAAAGACCTGTTTACTTTTGAAGGCGTTGGAAAAATAAAAGCCGAAACGGCTCAATGTGGCGACCTGTGTGCCATTACCGGCATTGAAGGTTTTGAAATTGGCGACACCATTGCCGATTTTGAAAACCCCGAAGGACTTCCTCCTATTTCTATTGATGAGCCTACCATCAGCATGTTGTTTACGGTAAACAATTCTCCTTTCTTCGGAAAAGAAGGACAGTTTGTAACCTCCAGACATTTGCGCGACCGCCTGTTTAAAGAAATCGAAAAAAATCTGGCGCTGAAAGTAGAAGAAACCGACTCGCCCGAATCATATATGGTGTTTGGCAGAGGTATTCTTCACTTATCTATATTGATTGAAACCATGAGGCGCGAAGGCTACGAATTGCAGGTGGGGCAGCCCAGAGTTATCATTAAAGAAATTGATGGAGCCAAATGCGAACCCATCGAAACACTAACTGTTGACACTCCCGAATCTACTGCCGGAAAAGTTATTGAACTGGTTACCCAGCGCAGAGGCGAACTATTGGTGATGCAGCCTAAAGGTGATTTCACACATTTAGAATTCAAAATTCCATCGAGAGGTTTGATTGGTTTGCGCAATAATGTGCTTACCGTAACTCAGGGAGAAGCCATCATGGCGCATCGTTTCAATGATTTTGAACCCTGGAAAGGCGATATACCTGAGCGCATCAACGGCTCATTGATTTCAATGGATACCGGCACTGCCATTGCTTATGCCATTGATAAACTTCAGGACAGAGGCAAATTCTTTATTGCTCCGGGCGAAGAAATTTATGCCGGACAAGTAGTAGGCGAGCACAACCGCCCCAACGATTTGGAAATTAATTTGCTGAAATCGAAAAAACTCACCAACGTGCGCGCTTCAGGCTCTGACGAAAAAATGAACATTGCTCCGCCCATAAGATTTTCTTTGGAAGATTCTATGGAATACATACAGAAAGACGAATACGTGGAGATAACACCCAAAAACATTCGTTTGCGTAAAATTTTCTTAGACCCCAACGACCGCAAACGCGCTGAATCGGGAAAAATGTTTGCATAGTTTATTGTTGTTTTCGTTTTGTGCAGGATTGATGTAGCTTGAATAAACTATAGAAATCTTTATTTTGCATCTGATAGAGGATGTAAAGTAAACAAAGGGTTTATTTATAATCAATGTTGGCAAGCATTACAAATAGAGTGTCTTGAATCCAAAGATTTTTTTAAGGAAACAATGCGTGGTAATTATTTTGCTAACTATTGGCGGACTGCTTTCCAATTGTAATAACCATCCAGAGGGGGAACCAGAAACTGATAAATTAGAGCTTACAAAAGAACAAAAAGACAGTATTGCTCGCATTGAGCACTATAATAATTCAGTTAACGACATTAATGAACAATTTCAGCAAAATAAGGCTGAACTACAGATGGAAGACTTATCATCTTCAGGCGATGAAGAATATAGAATCACAATATATTCCTCGGCAGCTTATCGCGGGAACCCCTATTCTGTAAAATTTTACCGAAACAATGATACTAGCTACATCTCTGAACGAGAATTGAAAACTCGCCCAAAATATACGAGTGATATTGGCGGTATATTAACATCAGTTAGACCTATTAGTTCTACTTATTTTGATACCGTCCGAAGTGCGTTTGAATCAATTAATTTTTGGAATCTTCGAACCACAGAATTAGTAGTTCCTTATAATCGTTGGGTTTCCGACTACGCCTATATTTTTATAGAAGCATATAAAGATGAAAAATATCATATGGTAGGAACAAATCAGTTTTCTGATAACATCAAAGATGTGTTTAATGCTACTATTGTGTATTGCATGAATTATAGAGGAAGGCAAGAACGTGAGAAAATGTGGGAGGAGTTCATTAATGCACCTAAAACAAACTCACAAATTGATACCATTAAAGAATTGATGTTAAACTATGGGCTTGAAACGCTTCCTGTTGAACTTTTAAGTTATAAAAACCTGGAAACCTTATATCTTGGTTACAACAAGCTAAATAATGAATCGTTAGCAATGCTGTGCCAATTAAAAAAATTAAGGTATTTAAGTCTTGATTTTAATGAACTTGAACAATTTCCAGAGAACATATTGTGTCTTAAAAATTTAGAAGCACTTTCCATTCGGGTTAATAACATTACTTCTATACCTGAGAAGATTAATGAGCTTAAGAAGCTAAAAGAATTAGACCTTGAAAAAAATAACCTAACGGAATTACCGTCTTCAATTTGCAAATTGGCAAAACTTGAAATGTTATCAATTGATGAAAATGACATCAAGACATTACCAAGTTGCTTAACTGAATTAAAAAACCTTAAGACAATGTATATTCCAGCGCATTTAGAGTATTTTCCTAAGGAATTGGCTCATACATTATCAAATGCTTATACGTATCATTATCGGACAATTGGTAATTTCGATGAGATTAAAGATTTAATACCGAAGGATTAACGCTCGCTAACAATGATTTAAAGAAAAGCGGGGCTGCATAGTGTAAATTAGATTTCGATTTTCCACTTGCAGAGAATCCATTGGGAGAGAACAAAACTCCGCATTTTCAGCTTTCTTTGTTTGTATAAAAAGTTATAGAAAATTTGATAGGCGCTAATGAAAATTATTTCAATCAGATTGTTTTTATTGAGTTTCAGCATCTCGGGACTAACCCTGTTAATTCTTACTTTTTACCAAGAATTGGGACTCGATAATGAATGGGTGAAAAGGCTGTCTTCTGTTTTCCTATTTACTTTTGTATTAAGTGCGCTTGGGGTATTTTTTGCTTTAAATAACAGAAGAGAAAAGTTGCAATACTTCTTAATAGGGCTGATTGGAAATTTGTTATTACTTATTCCCTTATCTTTTGTTTCATTCTTAATTATCAAACCATTTATTTTAATGATAACTGACCCTGTTGAGATAATTGCCTTTGAAAAATTTAATTACAAAAGCGCAGATGTTTCATCAGGAACATCTATAACAATACTATCAATTTCTGACGATGGTTACAGCACAAGTGAAGAAACATACTATTCTTCGGTGATTGGAATTGTTGAAACAACAGGTGATACCGTAAGAATTTTGACTCGCCAACTACTTTCCCCCAACTATCTGGTAGGCACATTCAAGACAGATGATTTTGAAAATGATAGTTTGCTGGTTGCTTTAGGCATAAGTTATTCTAGAAAAAAATTTGCATTTGTGAATATAAAACGTGAGTTTCAAAACAATCCTTATAAAACAATTGTAGGAAGCCTTTTTTTTGCTGACTCTAACAATCAAATACTTAAAGAGCATCTTTTAAATCAAAATATTGACACTGCTATTTTAAAAAAGCAGCACGAATTATAAAGCGTGAGCGCTTCAGGTTCTGACGAAAAAATGAACATTGCTCCGCCTACACGATTTTCTTTGGAAGATTCTTTAGAATACATACAGAAAGACGAATACGTGGAAGTAACGGGTGAATTCCACTAAATAAAAAACTTAAGAGAAACGGTTTTGAAGGTTTACGGGAAAGTGTAATTTCTTCAACGCTTCATCTTCAATGCGCGGTCTATTTCTTTTTTAGAATCTTTCTCTTTAATGGTTTGGCGCTTGTCGTGAGTTTTCTTGCCTTTTGCCAATCCTATTTCGAGTTTTGCTAATCCTCTTTCAGAAATAATTACTGCCAAAGGAATAAGGGTAAGTCCTTTTTCAGAAATTTTCGAGTGAATTTTTTTCAATTCGCGTTTGGTCAACAAAAGTTTGCGCTGCCTCACCGGGTCGTGGTTGGAGTATGTGCCTAAGGTGTATTCGGCAATATGAATATTGCGCACATACAATTCATTTTTTTTGAAAAAGCAAAAGCCATCGGTGAGGTTTACTTTGCCTTCGCGCACCGATTTTATTTCGGTTCCGGTGAGCATGATTCCTGCGGTGAATTTCTCGATGATTTCAAAATCGAACCAGGCTTTTTTATTTTTTGCTATAAGGGTGTCGGGCACAGTGTATAATTCTTTTATAGTGGTCTATTCATTCCGAATGCCGGAAAACAGTTTTTCTAATTTTTCTTTTTTCAGAATTTTTTGTCCTTGCTTTCCTGTGGCAATGAGCCTATCGCCTACTTTAGCTTCAAAGCTGCAAATGATTTCGTTGCCCAAAATTTTTTCTACAGTAGCTACAAAAATCACAGTATCGTGCGTCAAAGCCGGAGCCTGATGGTTTACATGCACAAATGTGCCGATACCTTCTTCGTCCTCATCTGTCATTTCCAAAACAAACAAACGGCAAGTCCATTCGGCATCGCGGGCAAGTGCGAAAGTGGCATACACCGGATGCACCAATCCGCTTCCAAAAGCCGCAACATCTTCGATGGTTACAGTTTTATGATATTCTTTTATGTCTCCTGAATGAAAGATATTTTTCATGCTTCAAAGTTATCGCTTTTGAAACAAGCCTGTAAAACAGCAGTTCATCAGGAATAATCATTCTGCTTGTTCATAAAAATTCGTCAGCTTCGGTTGGCGACTTGAAACTCAGACTGTATCTTTGCCCGCGACTTTAATAGATATTCTTCGCCTTCATGCAAGTATCCCGGACTTATCTTAATGCGGCTGCGGGTTTTATCCGCTCCAAATTATCAGATTACGCTTTATTGGTAAAATTCCGTTTGTCGTTTGTTGTAGTATTCGCTTCACTCATTACATATTCTATTGCATCAGCCTCAGCGTTCAGTTGGGGAGGCTTTTGGTGGTTGTTTTTGGGCGGGTTTTTGGTTACCGGAGCCGCTAACGCACTGAATCAGGTTTTCGAAAAAGATGTGGACAAACTGATGGCGCGCACTGCCAACCGCCCTTTGGCACAAGAACGCATGTCGCCCACCGAAGCCATTCTTGCCGCGGGATTGTTTGCTTTAGCCGGATGCAGCATTCTTTGGATTTACTTCAATGACCTTGCTGCAATTTTGGCGGCACTTTCGCTCATTTCTTATTCCTTTATATATACACCCATGAAGCGCATTTCATCGGTAGCGGTGTTTATTGGCGCTATTCCCGGAGCATTGTCGCCATTGATTGGATGGGTGGCAGCTACCGGAACTTTTGCAACAGAGGCATACATTATCACAGGCATTCAATTCTTGTGGCAGTTTCCGCATTTTTGGGCAATTGCCTGGGTAGCCCACGATGATTACACCCGTGCAGGTTTCAAATTATTACCCTCTTCAGGCGGCAGAGATAGATACACGGCTTTGAATTGCATATTGTATATAGTAGCGTTGATACCTGTTTCAGTATTATTGTTTTTCAGCGGAAATATTACACTTGCGGCAGCAGGAGTGATTCTCGCATCGGGATTGATATTTTTGTTTTACGCCATAAAACTTTGGAAAACCTGTGCTCATGCCGATGCTAAAAAACTTATGTTTGCCAGCATTGTTTATTTGCCGGTAGTATTGTTGGCTTTGTTGGCGGGGGGGAAATTCTGAGGGCGATGTGCTCGATGTTCGATTGTGCGATATGCGATGTTCGACAAGAGGAAGGGGTTGTTATAAAGTTGAAAAGTCAAAAAACCAATTGCCTACTGTAAACTGAAAAATAAAAACTTGAAATCGCATATCGTCCCTACTCGAAGCAGTAGGGATCGAAAATCAAATAATCGTAAATAAATATGCTCATCTTGAACACCGAACCTCAATTACCTGACAATGTGCAGTCTCCTGGCGTGCATCCGCAAAAATTTGCTTTGTGGATTGGCATTGGGGTGATGGTGATGTTGTTTGCCGCGCTCACCAGCGCCTACATTGTTCGCAAAGGTGCGGGCTATTGGACCGAGTTTGATTTACCCCGTCCGTTTTTTGTCAGTGCTATTATTATGCTTGCCAGCAGCTTTACCATTGCCTGGGCAGTGCGCTCATTTAAGCGCGATGATTTGAATATGTATCGCATTACTTTGGCGCTCACCCTCACGCTGTCTTTCGCTTTTTGTTTTTCTCAATATATAGGGTGGCAGGAACTTCAAAACATAGGCATTTATCTCGAAGGAAATCCTGCCGGTTCGTTTGTGTATGTCATTAGTTTTATCCACGTAGCACATATAGCAGTAGGTATGTTGTTGATATTCGGAGCATATATCCGTTCTTTGTTTTTTTTCAGAAACCCTTCCAATTGGCTGATTTGGCAACAGGACGAAAACAAAAAAATACGCATAGAATTGTTGGCAACTTATTGGCATTTTGTTGACCTATTATGGTTATATTTGCTCGCATTTTTTTTATACTTCTAAAACATAAAAGCACAAATTAATGGCATCCGCAACCGTATCCCCTCAGGAACAAAAGAAACTCTGGAAAGGAGGCACTTCGCCTTTCAAAGCCAGCTACGGAAAATTGATGATGTGGTATTTCCTCGTTTCTGACGCATTTACCTTCTCTTGTTTGTTGATAGCCTATGCCGCTATCCGACTCAGTCAACCCTGGTGGCCCGACCCCGCAGGCGTGTTCAGTTCATTCCCTTTCATGCACGATGTAAATGTGCCTTTGGGTTTTGTAACACTCATGACCTTCATCCTCATTTTGAGTTCGGTGTTTGTGGTGTTGGCAGTAATTGAAGGACACCGCATGAACCAAAAAGGCGTGTTGTTCTGGTTGTTTTGGGGTATCATTGGTGGCGCTGCATTCTTGGGCTGTCAGGCTTGGGAATGGAATCACTTGATTCATCAGGGCATGACCCTTTACTGGAATCCGTTTAACGAAAAAGGAATTATTGACGCGGCTTATGCCGGAGCCACTTCGCCCGGACCGGTAGCTTTCGGCAATTTGTTTTATGTTATTACAGGCTTCCACGGCTTTCACGTATTCACCGGAGTAATCATTAACATTATCGTTTGGATACAAGCAGCCCGCGGGGTGTATCAGCAAAGAGGACACTACGAAATGGTAGAAAAAGTTGGTCTTTACTGGCACTTTGTGGATTTGGTTTGGGTGTTTGTATTCCTTGCCTTTTATCTGTTATAATTTTTTCAAAAATCATTTTACAAAAACTAAAAACATAAAATATTATGAGCGCAGCACAAGGAGAATATATGGGTGAAGTAGAACACCACCTTCTCGATGATGTTACTTATAAAAGCCAGGTAAAAGCCGTTTGGGTAGCCACCGCTATCATGGCAGTAGTTACGGTGATTGAAGTAGGTATGGCTATCAATTGGCCCGAAGGATGGTCGAGAGGCTTGCTGAATTTAATGTTCATTTTCATGAGCGCCATGAAAGCCTTTTACATTGTAGGCGAGTTTATGCACTTGAAATATGAATTGAGAGCGATGGCGTTGAGCATTTTGATGCCTTTGTTGTTTTTGGTGTGGGCAATTATTGCTTTCTCTTGGGAAGGCGACAGTTGGTTGAACCTGAGACAATTTTGGGGCTATTGATAGTATCGTTTTTTCTTACGAAATAAATTTCACAGAGGGGTTCAGTTTTGAATCCCTCTATTTTTTTTAATTAAAAATCCTAATCACGGCTACTCGGATTAAAAATAGGGTACAGCGGGGGATGTCGGCATAACTCACTCGCCAGAGGTAAGCGATGGCAGGAAAACAATAAGACTTAATATCTGTTGAGCAAGCCGAAATAGGAAGTTATTAAATAGCAAGAAAGATAAAAAAAATCGCTTTTTTTCACCGGAATTTCTAAACTATACTTTTTGAAAGTAGTTTTATACTCGGTGTATGGGCAATGTGGATTGCTATTTCTTGAAAAACTCATTTTGCCACATACACACAAAATCCGATAAAACGCAACGCAACCAAGCATGTCCTCCAAAACCAAACGCATCATAGCCATAGCATTAGCGCTCATTATTCCCATAATTTTCTATGCTATTTTCGAATGGAAAAAACATCAAACCGGCTTTCGGGTGAAAGAACTTCCCATGTTGAGTTTGGTTGCCGCACCCGATTTTGCTTTTCAGGCGCACGATGGCAGTGTGGTAAACAGAGATTCCATTGCCGGAAAAATTGTAGTTGCTGATTATTTTTTCACTACCTGCCCCGGCATTTGCAAACAAATGACCGGACAAATGCTGCGCGTGGAAGATTTTCTGCTCAAGACTACCAAAGTGCAATCGCCCTGGCAAATTTTATCATTCACAGTTGACCCCGAAACCGATGATGCTGCAACGCTTGCCGAATATGCACAACTGAAAGGCGTAAAAAGCAATCAATGGAAATTTCTTACCGGAAGCAAAGACAGTTTGTATGCTCTTGCCATCAACTTTTTTAAACTTCCTGCCATTGACATGGGAACCGACTCGCTGCCCGAACCATTTGTGCACAGCGAGCGATTTGTGTTGTTAGATAAAACCGGATTTATCAGAGGCTATTACGATGGCACCGACACCGCAAGCGTGAACAAAATGATGAACGATATTATTTTATTGGACATTCATTATTCCATTGAGGAAGGAAAAGAAAGAAAACAAAAAAAGAAAAATCAAAAATGAAAAACGAATCATTAGCCAGAGGCATCATCATTACCATTTCGCTGTTAGTTCCTGCCTTAGTAACCATATTGTTTTATGTAGCAGCCCCACAGGTCAATATTGGAATAGATTTGAAATTCTTCCCGATGTTTCATGCCATACTCAACTCCGGCACTACCATTTGTTTGTTATTGGGGCTGATATTCATCAAAATGAAAAATCAAAAAGCACATAAGGTATCTATGATGACCGCATTTGCGATTTCGGCAGTTTTTCTGCTCTCTTATGTATTTTATCATTCCATTTCAGAACCCACTACTTTTGGTGGCGAAGGCGCGCTAAAATCCATTTATTATTTCATTCTTATTACACATATTATTCTGGCAGCTTTAGTGCTTCCGTTCATTCTGTTCACTTTCTATAGAGCATGGACTGCCGATTTTCAGAAACACAAGAGAATTGCCAAAATCACTTTCCCGATATGGCTGTATGTGGCAATTACCGGAGTATTGGTGTATGTGCTTATTTCGCCCTACTACAGCTAAAATATTTTTATTCTATTCTCTGTTAGTTGGAAACTTGGTTCTATCGTTGATAGTCGGCTTTGTGTCATAGCTATTGTTTAACTTGCACACTCAAAAAACAGCCTTATTTTATGTGGGAAGAATTCCTCGAAATACTGAAATACACCATCCCTGCAATTATAGTTTTGCTGGCAAATTATGCTATTGTCAGAAATTTTCTTTTAGCCGAATCGCGCAAACTCGAATTGCAATTACGCAAAGAATATGTAAAAGACACTTTATTGCTGCGACTTCAGGCTTATGAGCGTTTAATGATTTTTTTGGAACGCATTTCTCCGCCCAATCTTTTAGTGCGTGTAGATAAAGATGGTTTGACTTTGCGCGAGTTTCAAAAGGAATTGGTGGCTACCATTCGTGTAGAATACGAACATAATCTTTCGCAACAGATATATGTTTCTGCCGACACATGGAGAGCCATCTGTATTGCAAAAGATGAAACTATTAAAGTAATTAATCTTATCAGCGTGTCTATTGACCAAAACGCAACACCTATGGATATGGCCCGCGATATTCTGAAATTCTATATGGATACCGAACAGCCTTTGCCGGGTGATACACCCATGGAACTCATCAAAGCCGATGTGAAAAAACTGTTGTAATGAATCGCTTGAAACAACAATTTATTTTAGCGCTTTTTGTTGTTTCTTTATCAACCTATACTTCCTGCAACAAACAATATTGTCCTGCAACTTCAAGAACTGATTATATCAGAATTGATGAATCGCTGCCGGTAGATTCTTCGGTTTTAAAATTTATTCAACCATATAGCGCACAACTCAGTGCTACGATGAATCGGGTGATTGGTGAAAGTGATGTTGCGTTGAACAAAGCAAAACCTGAATCAACGCTGGGCAATTTTTTCACCGATGCTTTACGCGAGCAATCTGAAAAATATTTCGAAAGAAAAATTGATTTGTGCGTAATGAATTACGGAGGCTTGCGATTGCCCAATATTTCCGCAGGTAATATTACTGTTGGAACCATATTCGAACTAATGCCTTTCGATAATTATTTAGTGTTGTTTACTTTGAAAGGCGAAATGATTTTGCAACTATTGCAGCACATTGCAGCTGATGGCGGGTGGCCCCAATCGGGTGTTCGCTTCACCATCAAAGAAGGAAAACCTTTCGATATAACCATCAACGGAAATCCGATTCAACCTGAAAAAGAATATACCTTGCTTGTTTCCGATTATATGGCTGAAGGAGGAGATAAACTGGATTTCATTAAAGGCATTGCTTATGAAAATTCGGGCGTGTTGGTGCGTGATGCACTTATTGAATACATCAGCGAAAAGAACAAAGCCGGAATTAAAATACATGCGGAAACAGATGGAAGAATAAGTTATGCAGAATAGAAGACAATTTATCAAAAACACTTTGGGCGCATCGCTGCTACTGACAGTCCCTGCATGGATGAATGAATTGTATGCGAAAAAAGAATTCACCCGATTAACCATTCTGCATACTAACGATATGCACAGCCGTATAGAGCCTTTCCCTTCGGGGAATAAATTTGAAGGCAGAGGTGGCATGGCTGCACGTGCCGCATTGATTCAAAAAATCAGAACTGAAGAAAAAAATATTTTATTGTTAGATAGTGGCGATGTTTTTCAGGGAACACCTTACTTCAATTTTTTTGGCGGTGAATTAGAGTTTAAGTTGATGAGCGAAATGAAATACGATGCGGCAACGCTGGGCAATCATGATTTCGATGCGGGCTTAGATGGTTTTGTAAAACAATTGCCTCATGCCGCTTTCCCTTTTTTGATTGCCAACTACAATTTCAGCGATACTATAATGCACAACAAAACGGAACGTTATAAAATATTTTCTTTCGGAAAATTAAAAGTGGGCGTGTTTGGTGTAGGTATTGAATTGCAAGGTTTGGTTCCTAAAAAATTATACGGCAACACTATTTATCTCGATCCCATTTCTGAAGCCAATAAAACCGCAAAATTTTTGAAACACGAAATGAAATGTCATTACATTATTTGCCTTTCACATTTAGGTTATAAATATGATACGAGTAAAGTATCTGATATAGTGTTAGCACGTGCCAGTCGTGATATTGACATGATACTCGGAGGACATACGCATACATTCATGCAACAACCTCATGTAATGAAGAACGATGTTGGAACACCAATAATTATTAGCCAATCGGGGTGGGCAGGATTAATACTCGGAAAGTCCATTGTAATTTTTGACGAGAAAAACAAATGTATCGGCTTAAATTTTTCGTCAATGAAAATTTAAATAAAACAAGTGCGATTTTGTTTTTTTATTCACAAAATATTGTTCATATTCGCTCCATGAAACCAGCTCCAAAAAAACATTTTTTGTTTGCTGGTTTTTTTATCTACTTTCATTGACCAACCACCATAAAACCACATAATAGAATGGCGACCCAAATTTTGCACTATGAAGACGTCTGGAAAAACTGTCTGAAAATTATTAAAGACAACGTAAGCGTTCAAAGTTTCAAGACATGGTTCGAACCAATAAAGCCTGTTAAACTCGAAGATGGTGTTCTAACGATTCAAGTGCCCAGTCAGTTTTTTTACGAATGGCTCGAAGAGCATTATGTTACTTTGTTGAGAAAAACCATTAAGCGCGAATTAGGTGAAGATGCGCGATTGGAATATCGCATAGTTGTAGAAAACAGTTCTGGCAACTCCAAACCTACTACGATTAATGTTCCTAATTACAACACCGGAAACGGAAAGAATCCTGAAGTTCATGCTCCATTGGTAGTGAGTAACAATATCAAAAATCCATTCATCATTCCGGGTTTGAAAAAAGTGCATATCGAATCGAACCTTTCACCCATTTACAATTTCGATTCGTATGTTGAAGGCGATTGCAATCGTTTAGCTCGCTCTGCAGGTTATGCCGTTGCCACCAAACCTCCCGGAGCCACCGCTTTCAATCCTTTAGTATTGTATGGTGGTGTGGGTTTAGGCAAAACACATTTGGCACAAGCTATTGGAAATGAGTTTCGTCAAAACTTCCCTAACAAAACTGTTTTGTATGTACCATCCGACCGATTCACCAATCAGTTTATAGAGGCGCTGAAAAATAATTCGATTAACGACTTCATTCACTTCTATCAATTGGTAGATGTGTTGATTGTGGATGATATTCAGTTTTTGGCAAACAAAGACAAAACACAAGACATCTTCTTCCACATCTTTAATCACCTGCATCAGTCGGGCAAACAATTGGTGTTAACTTCCGACCGTCCTCCACGCGATCTGGAAGGCATGGAAGAAAGATTGCTTTCAAGATTCAAATGGGGCTTATCTGCCGATTTGCAGTCGCCCGACTTTGAAACCCGCATAGCAATACTCGAAAAGAAGATGTATGCCGATGGAATTGAATTGCCCAGAGAAGTAGTAGAGTTTGTGGCATACAATATTCAAACTAACGTGAGAGAATTGGAAGGCGCATTGATTTCGTTGTTGGCTCAGGCTTCATTAAACAAAACTGAAATTGATTTAGATATTGCGAAAAAAATCATCAAGAACTTTGTGAAGAGCGTTTCGCGCGAGGTATCTATAGATTATATTCAGAAAATTGTTTGCGAGCATTTCACCATTGCTCCCGATAAACTGAAAGAAAAAACCCGCAAGCGCGCGGTGGTTCAGGCGCGTCAGTTATCTATGTTTTTAGCGAAGAACTTCACTAAAAACTCATTAAAATCTATCGGCAAGCATTTTGGCGGCAGAGACCACAGCACGGTGATTCACTCTTGTCAAGCGGTTCAAAACCAGTTAGATACCGACCCTGATTTCAGCGACAGTGTTCGCGATATTCAGAAGAAAATTCAAATGAGTATCACTTAATATTGAACCTTTCTTTTACGGCAACTGTATTTTGTTATCTTTGCAAACCTTTTGGAGAATTTCAACGGCATCATTCCAATTTTCTCTAATAAAAAAATGAAGGTTCAAGTTCTTTAAAACATTAACGGTGAGGTGGGTGAGTGGCTGAAACCAACAGTTTGCTAAACTGTCGTACTGGGAAACTGGTACCGAGGGTTCGAATCCCGGTCTCACCGCAACCTTTTTTTAACCCCTCCGTAAAACGAGGGGAAATTGGTTGGAGAAAAAGAATTTCCAATAA
>CAZFFP010000057.1:11692-24581 GCA_964518215.1 uncultured Chitinophagaceae bacterium | reverse complement strand
TATCTGTCCACAATATGCTGTTCGGGAAGTTTGTTGATTTTAAAATTCACCATCAACCATTTTTCATAATTCAGCTTTTTGAAAGAAAAACTTTTAGTGAACGGAAAAGCGGATTTAATAATAAAACTTCTGAGATTATGGTGCAGGTCAATAATGTATTGAAAGCCTGTTTTTTTCAGTTGAGTAATGGTATTGAAAATATTGTTTTCATCGAGTAAAATCACTTCGTCTATGTAATGATTGTGGCGAACCACATCGGCAAATGATTTTTTGGTAAGAAAAAAAATACGGCAGTCGGGCATTTGTTTTTTGAGGCATCTTACTATGGGCGAAGTAAGCACAATGTCGCCTATCGAACTGAACCTGATAACTAATATGTTGACCGTAGTGTTATCCAATGCTTTTGAGATAACGTTGTGCTTCGTGCATATATTCTTCCACGCCCGCCTTAATCACTTCAGTGACCTCCGGAGGCACTTGTTTCACAATTCTTCCGGGTGAACCCAATACCATAGAGTAGTCGGGCACTTCCATGCCTTCGGTAACTAGTGCGTGAGCGCCAATAATACATCCGTTACCAATTTTGGCATGGTTCATTACGGTGGCTCTCATGCCTATGAGGTTGAAGTTGCCAATGCTGCTGCCATGCACAATGGCTCCGTGCCCAATGATATTGTCGGTGCCGATAGTGATGGGAATATTCGGGTCCACGTGCATGTAAACACCTTCCTGCACATTGGTTCGGGCACCAATTTCTATGCGGTCGAAATCGGCACGCAGCACGGCTCCAAACCAAACCGAAACATCATCGTGCAGCCATACATCGCCCAGCACATAGGCTCCCGGTGCAATAAATACATTTTTTCCTTTTTGAACTTTAGCGCTTAACTCATCTAAATATTTGTAGTGCATGTCGAATTATTTGGTAAAAAATCGAGGGTGAAAATAACCGAAAATATTTTTCAACCGTAATTTCGGTTTTTTTACAAACTATGGTTTAATGTTTTGATATAGATTTGTGTCCACTCATTTCAATTTCGTTTTTCGGTGCAATTCAAAGAAGTAATAGGGCAAGAACAGTTAAAACTTCGCCTGGCGCAATCGGCAGCCACCGGCAAGGTGCCTCATGCGCAACTGTTTTTGGGAGCCATAGGCTATGGCGGCTTACCGCTGGCTTTGGCTTATGCGCAATTCTTAGTGTGTGAAAATCCTTCCGAAACCGATTCGTGCGGCATTTGTTCCTCCTGCAAGAAATCGCAAAAATTGATTCACCCCGATATTCATTTTTCGTATCCGTTTCCGGCTATTGAAAAGAAAAAGATAGCCACCGAGTTTATTACCGATTGGCGCGAGTTGTTGAGCAAAAATCCAAACCTGTCGCTTCAACACTGGATGAGCCATTTCGATGCCGAAAACAAACAGCCCAATATTACTTCTGATGAATGCCGCAACATTATCACAAGGCTCAATTTAAAAACTTATGAATCGAAATATAAGGTGATGATTATTTGGCTGGCGGAGTATTTGGGGAAAGAAGGAAACGCTTTGCTCAAAATTCTGGAAGAGCCTCCTGAACAGACCGTTTTTATTTTGGTAGCCGAAAATCAGGACCTGATTTTAAACACCATTTTATCGCGCACCCAAATTGTAAAAATTGGCAGTATAGAAAATACTGCTTTGGTAAATTATTTAGTAGAAACACAAGAAGTGGACAGGGTTCAGGCAGCACAGGTAGCCAATCTTTCGGGAGGCAACTTGTCGGAAGCCATTCAAATGCTGGCTGATGAAGCTACCGACAGCGGACTTCTGTTTATGGAATGGATGCAGATGTGTTCGGTGAATGATATTGTTTCAAAGCCCGACAAATTGCTGCAACTCACCAAGTGGATTGAAGCATTCAACAGTGTTGGGCGCGAAAATCAAAAACAGGCTTTGACTTATGCACTACATTTCTTCGAAAATCTGCTGCATTTCCAGATAAACAACAATACAGAATTATTTCAAGCCGAGGAGTTGATTTTTGCAAAAGCGGTTGCTGCTAAAATTTCCTTGCAAAACATGGAGCAATTGTATCAACTGCTCAACAACGGCAGTTATTTGTTGGAGCGAAACATCAATACCAAAATCCTCATGATGCAACTTTCGCTGAAACTATCAAAAATATTAAGCGGAGTGCCTGTTGCGATTCAAAATTTCTCTGATGTAGCTTAATGAAATATATAAAGACAAGCATTAAATAGCCTCATAAAGCACAGGCTTGCTCGGTGCGGCATCCATCTGAATAGCGGCAGGCTGAATGTTTATAAAATATAATCCATTAGTAATTTCCATAGGCACATAAATCAATTCTGTTATGGTGGCTTTCAGTCGGGGCTTCTCGGGATAATTCCAAAAGGCTTTATGTGCCAAAAGTTTCCCATCGTCTTCTTCCCTGTCAACCGATGGCAAATCAATTAAAAGATGCTCAATATTTCGTTCACGCAAATAGGCAGTGGCTGCTGCTTCCATGTATGGAGGATTCTGCCCCGAATATTTGGCAACAGTTTTCAACTTATCGTTGGGTAGTGTTCTTATAACTACGGCTTCTGTGTTTTCAAATTTCAATTGCATATCCAACTGTTCCTTACCAATAACTTTATCGCCATTAGTAAGATAGGTCGGATAAATACTGATGACCTCGCACAGAAAAAAGTATTTACTAAAGCAATTGGTAACATAATGAGGTTCTTTGGATATATGCCCGACACATTCGGTATGTGTTCCGTTACCATGAGGGTTGAAAGTGAGGTTGAAAAAATTTACGGGCGCACCTTTTTCCACAGAGCCTATAAAATCGCCCGCAATAACAGGCTCTGCAAATGGTTCGGGAGCAAAAAATGCGTTGACATTATTTTGGTTGGGGCGAATACAAATAGCAATATCCAAAGGTTTTGACAAGTCAATTTTATAATTCCCTGAATAATGTTCAATAATGGTAATCATAGAAACAATTTAGTAATAAAAACGCAACTAAAATACACAACTAAACACCTAACCATTAACACTAATTTTCTGATTCAATCACTACCCCAGCGCGCTCATCAATTCATTTCTGTCGTGCCATTGCTCCAACCGGGTGCAAATGTCTATTCCTTTCTGAAACACTTGCTTTGCTTGAGCGGCATTGCCTGTTTGCTCCAAGAGTTGTCCGAAATGCAAATACGCGCCTGTATAGTTGGGGTGCTTTGCTATAATGGTTTCAAAATAATTCAAAGCTGTTGAAAAGTCGCCCTGCTTTTTGTATTCCTGTGCCAAAGCAAATAAGATGAAAGGGTCATCGGAATTGTTGTTGATAAGTTTCAATAGTTGCTGCAGTCGAACATTTTCCATTTTTATTTGTCGGTATTATAGTTATTTTTGCCGTCTCTTAAACAAAGCTAATCATTATGAAAATATTAGTGTGCGTAAGCAAAGTGCCCGATACTACCGCCAAAATCACCTTCACCGACAACGACACCAAGTTCAACACTTCCAATGTTCAATGGATTATGAATCCGACTGACGAATGGTATGCTTTGGTGCGCGCCATGGAACTGAAAGAAACATTAGGTGGAACTGTTACCCTAATCAATGTAGGCGAAGCCGACAACGACCCCATCATCCGCAAAGGATTTGCATTGGGCGCTGATGACGGAGTGCGCATCAACGCTACGGAAAACGACCCGTTCTTCATCGCTTCTCAAATAGCTATTTACGCTAAGGACAAAGGTTTCGACCTGATTCTTACCGGAAAAGAAACCATCAACTACAATGGTTATCTAATCGGAGGCATGGTTGCCGAATTGCTCGATTTGCCATTTGTGAGCCTTGCAACGAACCTCGATGTAAACGGACAAACGGCTACATTGAAACGCGAAGTAGAAGGCGCAGAAGAAGTTTTAGAAGCGCAATTGCCTTTGGTAGTGAGCGCACAAAAAGGTATGGCAGAGCAACGCATTCCTAATATGCGCGGCATCATGGCTGCCCGCACCAAACCGCTTCAGGTAATTGACCCTGTGGCTACCGATGAATTGGTTGCCGTGAGCAGATATGAAATGCCTCCTGCCAAGCAGGCGGTAAGACTCTTCAAGCCTGAAGAAGTGGACAAATTAGTTGAAGCATTACATAACGAAGCAAAAGTCATATAAAATGTCAATATTAGTATTCGCAGCCTTATCAGAAGGAAGTTTTAAAAAATCGGCAAAAGAAGCCATTTATTATGCCGCACAAATCGGCTCACAAACCGGAAAAGAAGTGGTAGCGGTTGTTTTGGGCGAAGCAAGCGCTGATGAAATAGCCTCGCTTGGAAAAGCGGGAGCCGCTAAAGTATTACACGCCAACGATGCGCGCTTCAATAATTTCGATTCGAAAGCATACAACAAAGCTGTAGTTGAAGCAGCCGGAAAAACTTCCGCAGAATACATCATTCTCTCTTTCGATTCGAAAGGGAAAGAATTAGGACCGCGTTTATCTGCCCGCCTGAAAGCAGGTATTGTTCCCGGTGCTTCTGCATTGCCCGTGTTGGATGGAGGAAAAGTTATCGTGAAGAAAACTGTTTTCTCAGGTAAAGGCATTGCTCATTACGAAATTAAAAGCCCGGTAAAAGTTATTTCTGTAAATCCCAACACGTTGCAGGTAAAAGAAACCGATGCTGCCGCAGCCGTTGAAGCATTCAGCCCTTCGGTGAGCGATGCCGATTTCGGAGTGAAAGTAACAGCCGTTGAAAAAACCGGAGGCGATACCATTCCATTGCCCGAAGCCGAATTGGTAGTATCTGCCGGACGTGGCTTGAAAGGACCCGAAAACTGGGGCATGATTGAAGATATGGCTAAGTTGTTGGGCGCATCTACTGCTTGTTCAAGAGCGGTTTCCGATGTGGATTGGAGACCTCACCACGAGCATGTAGGACAAACCGGATTGACCATCAGCCCGAACCTTTATATAGCGGTTGGAATATCGGGCGCCATTCAGCATTTGGCAGGGGTGAGCAGCAGCAAAACCATTGTTGTTATAAATATTGACCCTGAAGCGCCATTTTTCAAAAGCGCAGACTACGGAATCGTAGGTGATGCTTTTGAAGTGGTTCCTAAACTGAACGAAGCGCTCAGGAATTTCTTTGCAAGCAACAACTAATTGTCTTTTCTTTGCTAAAGCAAAGACACTTTCTCTAATATGAAGAAAATAGAACTTGAGGTAGCTCAAATATCTCACAGCATTACGCACACTAATTCTTTTGCCGTAATGCTGTCTGAGCGGCAGGGCGTGAGAAGGCTTCCTATTGTGATTGGGGCTTTCGAAGCTCAGTCTATTGCTATGGGTTTGGAAAAAGTGCCCTCTTCAAGACCACAAACACACGACCTCATTAAAAATGTCTTCGACCAATTCAATATTCAATTGAACGAAGTGATTATCAGCAATTTGGTTGAAGGAATTTTCTTTGCTAAACTCATCTGCGAAAGCAACGGTAAAATATTTGAAATTGATTCGCGCACTTCAGATGCCATTGCGCTTGCCGTGCGTTTCAATATTCCTATTCATACTTACGAATCTATTTTAGAACAAGCCGGTATTGTGCTCGAAGGCGGTTTAGCAGGTGAAACCGACACGCACGAAGCTAATGAGCCGATTTCAGTTTCAACCCCTTCAGATTTTACAAAACTTACCGAAGCCGAACTCAACGAGCATCTTTCTAAAGCCATTGAAAAAGAAGATTACGAACTCGCTGCTAAACTCAGAGATGAGTTGGGAAAAAGAAAAAGCAGTTGAGGTTTAAAAGATTCCTTTTAAGACATTACTTCACCACCACTTTCTTCTGTTTGTAGTAGTAATACCATAAGCCAAACAATACCGAAAAAATAATATAAGGCATCATGAGCAGGTAGAGAATGCCTTTGTTCAGCCCCTTAGCCATAGTACTTCCTCCCGCCAATGACGACTCTGCCGAGGCTTTACACATGGGGCATTGCGCAATAACAACATCGGCTATAAGCAGCAGGAATACAAAAGTTAACACAGTTACAATTGAATAAAAAAGAGAAGATTTTTTTGAATGCATGACATCTATTATCAAAACTGTTTCGAAATAATTCATTACAAAGTTAAATAGAGTCCACTGAACCATTTACTTAAAACTGAATAGTTTTAAAGAATTGTTTAAAGGCTGGAAACTATTTTAGTTTCAATAATAAAGTTATACAAAACAGATTATTATTAATTTCATTGAATGAAAGAGAGTTTTCTTCATTTTGTTTGGAAATACCAGTTGCTCGACAAAACACATTTGCAAACCACTGCCGGTGTGCCAATAGTAGTTTTTAATCAAGGAAGGCAAAATACGGATAGCGGTCCTGATTTTTCAATGGCAAAAATTCAAATCGGTAATACCATTTGGGCTGGAAATATAGAAATACACCTAAAGACTTCAGACTGGAACAAACATAAACACCAAAACGACAATAAATATAACAATGTGATTTTGCACGTGGTGTATGAAAATGATCACAATACTACTCCTGCAATTCCTACCCTCGAACTGAAAAATATCATTTTTAAAAACTTGATATTCCGTTACGAAAAAATATTGTTAAATAAAGGTTTTATTCCGTGCGAACCCTTGTTGCCAAAAATGGATAAATTTCGATTCTACTCAGGTCTGCAATCGCTTGCAGTTGAAAGGTTGATTCAGAAATCTTTTTTAATAAGTGAAAAATTAAAAATGAATAATGGGAATTGGGAAACAGTTTTATATCAATCTATTGCCCGTTCTTATGGTTTGAAAATTAATGCCGAAACATTTGAAAACCTGTCAATATCGCTACCTTTAAATATTATCGCCAAACACAAAAATTCCTTGTTTCAGATTGAATCTTTATTATTCGGGCAATCAGGATTGTTACATGAAAATCTAAAAGATGAATACGCTCAATTACTTTTTAAAGAATATCGCTTTCTGTCTGCGAAATACAACTTAAACCCGATTCAGCGCGATTCGTGGCACTTTATGAGATTAAGACCTTCTGCTTTTCCAACGGTTCGTATTGCTTTGTTTGCAAGGTTGCTGCACCAAAGCCAACATTTATTCTCAAAAATAAAAACAGCCAATAGCGCAAAAGAAATAATGACACTTTTCGATACAGAAGCATCTGAATACTGGAAATCTCACTATATGTTTGATACTATTGCTAAAATTCAAATAAAGCGACTGGGGGAAGCTGCTATTCAATTAATTCTGCTCAATAGTGTTTGTCCGGTGCTTTTTGCATACGGCACTCAAACTGACGATGACCACTTAAAAGAAAAAGCGCTAATGATTCTGGAATCGCTTCCATCGGAAAAAAATAAAGTCCTTAATAGTTGGTACGCATTGGGATTTGCACCAAAGAATGCTTTAGAGGGACAGGCTATGCTACAACTCAAAAATGAATATTGCAATAAAACGAGATGTTTAGAATGCCATGTCGGTACTTACATATTAAATGCAAATTAAACAAACTTCCCAATTGCCTTTTCCAATTCCTCTGCAGGCACCACGCCCGATGTGCGCCAAACTACCTTTCCGTTTTTAAACATAATTAAAGTGGGAACTCCCTTAATTTGATATTGTGCTGCCACAGCAGGATTTTGGTCCACATCTATTTTAATGATACGGGCTTTGTCCTGAACCTTAGATGCCACTTCTTGTAAAATGGGAGCCATAGCCTTACATGGTCCGCACCATACTGCATGAAAATCAACTAAAGTTGGAGTGGAAGAATGAATGAGTTCCTGAAATGATGCTTTCATGATAAATAATTTGCTGCAAAAACTTACAGCGCAGCCAAATCGTTCACTCAACTGTGTAACAAAAGTTACTCAGCGGTATCTTCATCTGCATCGCTTTTTTCCTGTGGCAATGGCGCACTTAAAACTTTCCAAAAGAAAAAAGCGGTCAAAACAGCTACAGTTCCCTGAACGGTAAGCATCAATATGAGGGCGGTGGAGTTCATGCGCGGTTCACTTTTTGTCGGTTTACATAAGCGGCATACACCATCAAACAAATGGCTAAAAACAATGCCGTAAGCAAGGCTCTGGCGCCATTGATATAAAGCATTTTATCTTCTAAATCTTGTTTTACCAACGGGTCGGCAGCCGCAGCAATTTGTTGTTTTAATCCTGAATTGGCAATTTGTTTGATGAGCGAACCATTGTCTAAAGTCCAGCCATTGCCCGAAAACAGATTGCCGAATTCTATCTGCCATTCATTATTAAGCGGTGTAAATACAGAGCCGAAAAACACAAACAACAGCATTACAGGCGTAACATATTTTATGATGTATTTATAAAAGCCGGGAATACGCAAATCGGCTCCCCGTTTCAATTCTTTCCAGCCATTGTCAATACCATATACCCACGAGAATAAAATGGTTTCGCCTAAGGCAAACACTACCAGCGATACCGTTCCTGCCCAATAATCATATTCATCAAACACTCCTTGATTAAAATAAATTACCGTAGGCATTCCCATGATTAATACAATACTTCCAAACAGCCATGCGGCTTTTTTTCTGTCCCAGTTAAATTCATCTTCCATAAAACCCACTAATGGAGTGCCCATAGCCAACGAAGATGTAATGCCTGCAAAAAACAATAACCCGAACCACATCAATCCGGCAAGAGCAGAAAGAATGGGTCCCCATTTTTCAAAAAGATAAGGCATGGTTTGAAATGCCATACCAAAGCCTGCATTTTCTTTTACCCAATCCAAACCGAGATAACCTGCTGCAATGGGAATGACAATAGAACTACCCAAAACTATTTCTACAAATTCGTTGGTGAAACCCGCAGTTGTGGCATTGAGCGCTATGTCTTCGCGCGATTTTACATAAGAAGCATAGCACTGAATAGTTCCCATGCCTACCGAAAGCGTGAAGAATATCTGACCTGCCGCAGCTAACCATACTTTTGGATTCGAAAGCGAATCGTATTGGGGTGTCCAAAGAAAGTTAAAACCATCCCAGGCGTTGGCATCGGGGTGTTCTGCCGTAGCGCCTGAATCGCCCAAAGTAATGCCTCGCAGTGCCAGAAAAAATCCGAAAATAATCAACAATGGCATACCAATCTTTGCCACTTTTTCTATGCCTTCCAGTCCGCGGGAAAGAATCCAGGTATTGAGCGCCAAACAAATGAGATAAAAAATTACCGCTTCATAAGGAATGCCGGTGGTAGATTTTTCAATGGTTACATAGTCGGAAAAAAACTGAGCCACCTGGTCCATATTCATGCCGTTGAATGTGCCTGCTACGGAATGAAACACATACGACATTGTCCACGACTCAATATAACAATAGTATGCGGCAACGGCTATATTGGTAAAAATACCAAACACTCCGAAGTATTTCCAGAGCCTCCTTTTGTCCATCGAATCGAGAATAAAGGGCGTGGAATGATTGCCCAGTCTGCCTCCAAAACGCCCCATACTCCACTCAATCCACAACAAAGGCAAACCCATCAATAAAAAACAAGTGATATACGGAATTATGAAGGCTCCTCCCCCATTTTGTATCGCTTGAACAGGGAACCGTAAGAAGTTTCCCAATCCTACGGCATTGCCCGCCATAGCTAATATTAATCCTACTCGCGAACCCCAGGCTTCTTTAGTTTTCATGTGTTTTTCCTGAAAATTTTTCTCCTAAGAAAATATGCTTTTTTCAAACAATTTGCTAAGATGAAAAAAATATTAAGAAAAGCTGACTTTCTTAGAATACAGGAACAAAAAAAGAGCATATAATTCAAAAAAGAAACTGTGCTTTTAACAGTAATTGGTTGCAAGCAACAAATGAATCCTATTCAGGATGAGAGTATTTGAGTAAAAAACTTTTGCAGGCATTTGAAAAGGGTATAAACATTAATAAGCATAGAATTAAGAAGAATTATCATCGAAATACCGAATCGCGGTTAATATTCGTCTAAAGTCTATATGTAACAAGACTTTCGGAATCTCGTATAGGTTTTGGTTGGAGTATTTTCCCCAAATATTGCCCAATCCAAACCAGATGAACAGATATGCACAAAAAAAGAGACCACTGAGTAAACTGCTTTCTATGGCAGTGTTCCTGGTGTTTTACTTATGCTTGATGCTCTTTTCATTGGCTGCAAAAGCACAATCGGGAGTTTGCGACCCGGGAGTTCCTTTCCACGTGGTAGATTTAAGCGCCAGCCCTTCTGCTACATTTATTTCGCCTAGCGGTTCAAGAAAATTCAATTGTTGCGGCACACAGTTTCCCGACCGATGTGTAGAGTTTGAAATTCTTTTACACCCTTCAGCTACAGGAATCCTTTTTGATATTTATTCGGGTGCAGTACCTCCCGGAGCTATGTATTACCAAATTAACTGCGGTCCATATATTCAGGTAGGTCAATCTATTTGCTTGGATGGCGTAGGTCCTCATGTGTTGACATTCTGTAAACCCGGTAACAACCCGAATTCTTATTACATACAATCCATTCCGGCTGCATATAGCGTTGCCGATGCATTTACCCGAATGGGCTGCGAAATAGAACTGAACGCCACCGGACTCAGACAAGAAACCATTGTTTGGAGAGATGTTACTTCTGCTACAGGAGTTTACGATAGTTTACTTTCATGCACTACCGAATGCAGCAGTCCTATTTTTACACCTGCACAAGGCACACCTTCTACCATCAGATACGAAGTGTGCGGCTCGGTGTTAGATACTATTTGCAACCTCTATTATCATGTTTGCGATACCGTTACGGTAACCATTCTTCCCGAATTGGTGGGCATTATTCCTGATACTATGACTTATTGTGCTTCCAACGGAGGTTTATGGCTCAATGCTATGGCTGCCGGTGGTGATGGTAATTTGATATTTACTTGGATGAATAATAATGGCGACACCTTAAGTCATGATGAAAACTATTTTGCCACCCAACCGGGCATGTATCATTTTGCAGCTCAGGATGGATATTCTAAATGTCCTCCTTTTGAAGCGGCAGTATTTGTTATGGAAGATTTGCCTCCGGTTGTTAATGCCGGTGTAGGCGGAACCATTTGCGCCAATTTCCCCGATATTCAATTGAAAGGAACAGTATTAAACGCCCCGGGCGCACGCTGGACATTAGGCACAGGCACTTATAATCCGAGCGCGGACTCATTAGAGGCGGTTTATACACCCAGCGCTGCCGAATTAACAGCAGGCTCATTTTCTTTGCGATTGGTTTCATTAACCGATACGGTTTGTCCGGCAGCTAGCGACAAAATTGATTTTACAGTAACGCCTGAAATTATTTTGCAATTATCTTCTTCCACCAATATTTCTTGTCATGGATTAACCGATGGTGCACTTACAGTAATTGCTTCAGGCGGAATGCCGCCATTTTCTTATTCCATTGACGGATTTACTTATCAGGCTTCAAATGTATTTACCAATCTTCCGGGAAGCGATTACACTGTTAATGTGCGCGATGATTTAAACTGCGGAACAAGTATTGATGTAACCATTCAGGAACCTGCACCGGTGCTATTGCAATTGGGAACCTTTCAGCATGTTTCGTGTTTTGGCGGAAATAACGGAAGCATTCAAACCACTCCTTCGGGCGGTTGGGGCAGTTATACTTTTCAATGGCCAAATGGAGCTAATACCTCTCAAATTCAAAATCTTACAGCAGGAACCTACAATGTTACTTTAACTGATTTGTTAGGATGTTCCGATACACTTTCTATTGAAATTGAACAACCTGATGCTTTAACTATTTTAGGAAACGCAAATAATATCACCTGTTTCGGACTTTCCAATGGCTCAGTTGATATTACAGTTAGCGGAGGCATAGTTCCCTACACCTATCAATGGTCGAATGGCGCTACCACGCAAGATATTTCTTTGCTTCCTGCCGGAAACTATTCGGTAACCGTTACGGATAGTAACCATTGCACTATCACTTCAGCTTTCACTATCATACAGCCATTGGTTCTGACTTCTACCATTGCCAATACGCATGTAAATTGTTTCGGAGGAAATAACGCTCATATCGTTATAAATCCTTCCGGTGGCACTGCACCTTACAACTTTGCATGGAACGATGGTATTACCACACAAAACAGAACCAATCTTTTTGCAGGAACATATTCGGTTACCATTACCGATGCCAACAACTGCGTGATTGTTCGTTCGGCTACTATTACTCAGCCCGATTCTTTAATACTTTCTTACACCAAAGAAAATGTATTGTGTAACGGTAATGCTGAAGGCTCTATTGAATTGAGTGTTTCGGGCGGCACTGCTCCTTACTCCTACTCTTGGAGCAATGGCAGCACTACACAAGATTTGAATAATATCATTGCAGGAACTTACTCGATTACAGTTACCGATGCTAAAGGTTGTGTAGCCAATGAAACGATTGTCATCACTCAACCTGATATTTTAATACTGAACGGAACGGTTACAAATGTTACCTGTTTCGGTTTCAATAATGGAAATATTCAGATTTCCATTTCGGGAGGGGTTACTCCTTATACTTATAACTGGTCGCATGGAGCTACCACGCAACATGCCAACAATTTGATTGCAGGAAATTACTCGCTTTCTATCCGCGATGCGAATGGTTGCGAAATTTCTCAGGCATACACCGTAACAGAACCAACTCAATTAATTTCTTCCATTTCTAATACTGATGTAAGTTGTTTTGGTGGAAATGATGCGGATATTGTAATTAACCCCTCTGGCGGAACAGTGCCTTACACTTATCTGTGGAACGATGGCATCACCACTCCAAACAGAACCAATCTTTTTGCTGGAACTTATTCGGTTACCATTACCGATGCCAATAATTGTGTGATTGTTCGTTCGGCTACTATTACTCAACCCGATTCTTT